>CAZTQF010000045.1:0-10271 GCA_964615255.1 uncultured candidatus Brocadiaceae bacterium
GCCTGCTCGAGGTGCTCGCCGGGCGTGACCGGTCCGACGACCGGACCGAGCGGCCACTCCTCGCGCGGCTTGTGACGCAAGAGCAGGAACTCGACCTTCTGGTCGAGCACCTGGAACACGAAGACGCGGACGCGGTGTTCGAGGTTGAACATGCAGCACCAGGCGACGCGGTCGCCTGCTCTCCCTAGTCGGGAGCATCGGCGCGGCTGCAGCCCGGACTTGGGAATCGCCCCCGAAATCGCCGCCCGGCGGCAGGCGCTACTTGCCGCCGCTGGCGCCCTTCGGCTTCGAACCGCCCTTGCTTTCGGCGGTGCGGCGCGGGGACTCGCCGCGGAACATCGCGCCGACGAACCGGAACGAGTTCGGCAGCGTCGCTTCCTGGAAGCGGTCGCCCCACGAGTGGCCGCCGCCCGGGACGAGGCGCCACTCGTGCGCGATCCCCCGCTCGTCGAGGCACGCGTGGAGCAGCTTGTTGCCGCTGTCGAAGCCGTAGCGGTCGTCGCTGCCGGCGTCGAAGTAGATCTGCAGCCCCTTGAGGTCTTGCTTGTCGAGCCGGTCGGCGATGCAGGTCGGATTGACCTTCTTCCAGACCTGCTTGTCGATCGGGTCGCCGAAGCCGAGCCGGCCGGCGAAGCCCTTGAGGCGCGCGGGCATGTCGTCCGGATCCTTGGCGAACACCGCCGAGCTGTGCACGGCGACGGCGCCGAACAACTCGGGCTCGAGGAGCGCGATCCGCAGCGCGCCCATGCCGCCCATGGAGACGCCCATCAGCGCGCGCCCGCCGCGCTCCTTGCGCACGCGGTAGGTCTTGCTGACGTGCTCGAGCAGGTCGTCGCTGATCAGGTCCTGCCAGCGCTCCTCGCCGCGGTTCATGTACATCGACGAGCGCCCGCCGTTCGCCGTGACGAACACGCAAGGCGGCAGCCAGCCCGCCTCGACGGCCTTGTCGAGCATCTGCGCGCCGCCGCGGCTGTGGAAGCGGTTGTGGTCCTCCCACATGCCGTGGAGCCAGATGACCAGGGGCCAGCGCTGCTCGGCGTTGTCCTCGTCGTCGTAGCCCTCGGGCAGGTAGACGCCGAACGGCATGCTGCGACCGACGGCTTCGCTCTCGAAGCGCTGCTCGGCGTACGAGAAGTGCTTCATCTCGACCGGGCTGCGGTCGCGGCGGCCGCGGCGTTGGGCGGCCAGCGCGCTCGAGAGGGCGAGGGCGGTCAGGGTGACGTAGAGGATCGCGCGCATGCTTTGCCGGGGTCGAGGGAGAAGCGGTAGTGTTGCGCGTCGAACTCGGCGCGCCCAGGGGGCGCCGCAGAAAAGGCCCAACGTGGACCACGCCGCAGAGAGACTCCGCCCCCTGCTGGACCGCATGGTCGACTACGAGCGGCTGCGGCCGCAGCGCTGCGACTGGGACCTCGCAGGGGTGGCGGCGCTGCTCGAGCGAGCGGGGGCTGCGCCCGCGCCGCGGCCGGCCGTGCAGGTCGCCGGCAGCAAGGGCAAGGGCACCACCGCCGCCTTCCTCGAGGCGCTGGTCGCAGCGGCGGGGCGGTCGGCAGGCGTCTACAGCTCGCCCCACCTGCAGACGCTGGTCGAGCGCATCAGGATCGGCGGCGCGTCGGTCGCGGTCGAGGCGCTGGAGCCGCTGCTCGCCGAGCTCCTGGAGGTGGCGCCGGAGCGCCCGCCGACGTTCTTCGAGGCGATGACGGCTGCGTCGGTGGAGTGCTTCGCGCGCGCCGGCGTCGACCTCGCGGTCTACGAGGTCGGCCTCGGTGGTCGGCTCGACGCGACCACTGCGATCCCCGTGGACGCGGCGATCGTGACGCGGGTCGAGCTCGAGCACACCGACGTGCTCGGGGACTCCGTCGCCGCGATCGCCGGCGAGAAGGCCCACGTGATCCGCCCCGGGGGGCTCGGCCTGACCTCTGCGGACGGCGACGCGCTGCCCGCGGTGCGGCGCCGGGCCCGGGACGTCGGCGCCGAGCTGTTGGTCATGGGGGAGGACTTCGACCTGCGCTGCTGCGAGCACGACGCGGCGGGGGCTCGCGGCGAGCTGCTGCTCCCCGACGGCAGCCGGCGGCCGTTCTCCGCGCCGGGCGCGAGCGCGTTCTCGCTGCCTGCGCTGGCGCTCGCGGCGGCGACGCTCCAAAGGGTGCTCCCCGACCTGCCGCTGGCGCTCGACCCGGCGCCGTCGCCGCAGTTGCCGGGGCGCTTCGAGGTCTTCGCGGAGCCCGACGGCGAACAGCTGGTCCTCGACGGCGCGCACACCGAAGCATCGCTCCGCGCCGTCGCCGCCGAGCTGCAGCGGAGGTCGCCGGGCAGGGCTCCCGCCGTGCTGACGGCGGCCGCCGCGGGGAAACGTTGGCGGGAGGGCTTGAGCGCGCTGCTGCCGACCGCCGATAGCTTCGTTGTCACCGAACTGTCGGGCACGCCCTGCGAAGACCCCGCCGTGATCTCGGCGTGGCTCGCAGCGCGCGGCGCGCGGAGCGAGGTCACGCCGGACGTCCGCGCCGGGCTGCGCGCGCTGCGCCGCCGCCCGGGGCCGCGCCTGGTCGTCGGCTCGTTCTACCTCGCCGGCGCCGTCCGCCAGCTCGTCTGCGACAACGACAACGGCGAACCGAATGAACAACGATCCTGACCACGACGGCCACGTCGCCGCTCCGGTGTTCGTTGAGGACCTGTTCCTCACCGACGTCTTCCTCATCAAGGGCCGCCTGCAGAACAAGACCAAGCGGCTGTCCAACATGCTGGAGGATCACCAGCGCAGCTACCTCACCGTGGAGGACGCGACCCTGGTCTCGCTGCGCAGCAGCGAGGTCATCAAGACGCCGAAGGTCATGGTGAACGTGCGCGAGCTGATCTGCGCCCACGAGCTGGTGGACGTCGCCGGCGACGACGCGCTGCGCCGCCTCGCCGACAACGACAAGCAGCACGCGATCCGCGCGTTCTACAACGGCGCCGTCCAGTTCGAGCTCAGCGGCAGGATCGAGCGCGGGGCCTACGACTCGCAGCTGCTCAAGGACCGCGACTACTTCATCATGCAGTCGCCCCGCATCCGCGGCCTGAACCTCGAGCACGACGAGCTGGCCGTGCTGGGCGGGCTCGACTACGCCATCCTGCGCAAGGACCGGATGGCCTACGTCTACGACTTCGCCTAGGCGCTCCCTTGCGGCGTGCGCGGGCAGGGTGGATCCTGCCGAAGATGACCGCCGCGCCGAGGGCCTCCTGGACGATCCCCGTCGCCGACGGCCCGGTCTCGGCTGTCGCGGACCGGCTCGTCGCGCTCGTCGTCGCTGCGGCAGCGGTCGTGCTGACGTGGAAGCTCGCGGGCGTCGCGCCCGACCGGCGTGGCCACGGCACGCACGAGCAGTTCGGCATGGCGCCCTGCGGCTGGCCCGAGGTCTACGGGATCCCCTGCCCGACGTGCGGGTGCACGACCGCCAGCGCGCAGCTGGTGCACGGCGACGTCGTCGGCGCGTTCGTGACGCAGCCGTTCGGGGCTGCGGTCGCGGCGCTCGGGCTCATGGCGGGCGCGCACGCGCTCGGCTGCCTGCTGCGCGGTCGTTCGTTCGTCGACGCCCTGGTGCGCCTGCCGTTCTGGCGCCTCGTCGCGGGCATGTTCGCGCTGTTCTGGGGGGCCTGGGGCTACAAGTACTGGACCTGGACGGCGTGATCTCAGCCGCTCAGCGCGGTCGACGGCGCCCGCCGCTGCGCGTCGTCCCGCGCGCGGTCCGGGCAGCGGGCTGCTCCGCCGCGAGCGCCTCGCGCAGCATCCTCAGGTAGGAGGCGTAGCGGGTGGGCGCGACCTCGCCGGTCTCGTGCGCTGCCTTGACCGCGCAGGTCGACTCGCCGTCGTGCAGGCACGATCGGTACTCGCAGCGCGGCAGCCGCGCGGCGATCTCCGGGAACAGGAACTGCAGCTCCTGCGAGCCGGTGTGGAACAGGTGAAAGCTCCGCACCCCGGGCGTGTCGAGCACGTGGCCGCCGCCGGGCAGCGGCAGCAGCTCCGTGTGGGTCGTGGTGTGTCGGCCCTGCTGGATGTGGTTGAGGTGGCCCGTGCGCAGCCGGACGCCGGGCACGACGGCGTTCAGCAGCGAGGACTTGCCCGCGCCCGAGAGGCCGATCACGACCGAGCGGTTCTGGTGGAGCAGCTGCGCGACCTCCGCGAGCGACGCCTCGGTGCGCGCGTCCCCGACGGAGCACGTGCGCAGCACGCGCACGCCCGCGTCCGCATAGGCCGCGGCCCACCGGTCCGCGAGCTTCGGCGCCACGTCGACCTTGGTCAGCACGAGCGTCGCCGGGATCTGCTCGCGCGCGGCCGCGGCGAGCACGCCGTCGACGAGCTCGGGCTGGAACGGCGGCGACTTGACCGAGGCCACGGCCAGCACGTGCGTGATGTTGGCGGCGAGGACCTGGGCGAGCTCCTCGCCCTCGGTGGCGGCGCGCCGGTGCAGCTGCGAGGTGCGCGGCAGGACCTGGTCGATCACCTCGCCCGAGGCGTCGAGCAGCACGCGGTCGCCGACGGCCAGCGGTCGCTTCTCGTGGGAGCGCTGCTCGAACAGCTTGCCGGCGAGCGGCAGCTGTCGCCGCGCGCCGTCGACCTCGACGTGGCAGACCTTCGCGTCGATGCGTAGAACGAGGCCTGCTGCAGATGACGGAAGCATCGAGGACGACGGGGACGGCGGCGGTCGGCAGGCTGGCGCCCAGCCCGACAGGGGTGTTGCACCTCGGCAACGCGCGCACCTTTCTGCTCGCGTGGCTCTCGGTGCGGTCGCGCGGCGGAAGTCTACTGCTGCGCGTCGAGGACATCGACGGTCCGCGCGTCAAAGCAGGCGCCGTCGAGCAGACCGTCGAGGACCTCCGCTGGTTGGGGCTCTGCTGGGACGGCGCGCCGTCGCTGCAGAGCGAGCGCGCCGCCGCACACCGCGACGCGGTCGACGAGCTGCTCCGTCGCGGGCTCGCGTATCCGTGCGTGTGCACGCGCCGGGAGATCGACGAGGCCGCGTCGGCGCCGCACGAGCCGACGCCTGCCGACGGCCAGGTCTACCCGGGCACCTGCCGCGGGCGCTACGCGACGCTCGCGGAGGCCGCCGCGCGCGCCGGTCGGGCGCCGGCCGTTCGCTTCCGCGTCGACACCGACGCGGTCCCGTTCCTTGACGGCTGCTGCGGTCCGCAGGCCGGCGCGGTGCGAGGCGACTTCGTGATCCAGCGCCGGGACGGCGGCGCAGCCTACCAGCTCGCCGTGGTCGTCGACGACGCGGCGCAGGGCGTGACCGAGGTGCTGCGCGCGGATGACCTGCTGCCGAGCACGCCGCGTCAGCTCCTGCTGCAGCGCGCGCTGGGACTGCCGGCGCCGCGCTACGTGCACGTGCCGCTGCTGGTCGGCGCCGACGGGCGGGGCCTGTCGAAGCGCTTCGGGGACACGTCGCTCCGCCAGCTCCGCGAGCGCGGGGTCACTGCCCGTCAGGTGTGCGGCTACCTCGGCAAGCTCTGCAAACTGCAGGCGACGGCCGCCGCGTGCGCGCCGCGCGACCTGCTCGGGTCCTTCGACCTGGACCGCTTGCCCAAGGTCGCGCTGCGCGCCGACGACCACGGGCTGTGCTGAGGCCTACTTGCTGCCTGCGACGACGGGCGCGCCGGCGATCCAAGGCCCGATCGCGAACCCGATCGCCGTCGTGGTCGCGATCGCCAGCAGCACGGTCACGGTGATCATGCGGCGTCGCTGCCGCCGCGCGTGCGCCTCGCGCTGCTCGTCCTGACGGATCGCTTCGAGGCACTGCGCCGCGATCGTTCGCCAGCGCTCCTGGAGGCGCAGCGTCCGTCCGGAGTGCTCGGGAGCCTCGCCGTCGTCGTCGTCTGCGCCCAGCGCCGCGAGCGTCTCGCGCGCGAGCTCCAGCCGCAGCGCCGGGTCGCCGAGCGCGCTGAGGCGACGCTCGGCGTCCTCGGCGCGCTCCAGCGCGAGCTGGCCGTCCACCTGGCGGAGGTCCTGTCGGTAGAGCTCCGCTCGGTCGCTCGGCACGTGCATGCTCAAGAACAGCAGGCAGTCCCGGCGCTCCTGGAGCACCTGCAGTCGCGACTCCGACGTGCTGTGCGCGTCGTCCTCGAGCGAGGCGTAGCGGGCGTTCAGCTCGACGTTCCTGCGGATCGCCGCCTCGAGCTCCTGCTTGGTGCGCCGCGCGGCCTGCAGGCGCTCGCGCAGCCGCTCGGCCTCGGCCCGCTCGCTCTCGTCGCCCGCCGTCAGGCCTTCGACCGCGCGCTCCATGTCGAACAGGCCCGTCGTCCAGTGCCCGCGCGCCAGCGCGTGCTCGGCGTTCTCGGTCAGCCGGTCGCGGTTGGATCGAGCCTGCTCGAGTCCGAGCCGGAGCCGCTCGAGGCCGTCGAGCAGGTCACTCCTCGGGCGCTCGGGGCGGTCTACGAACGCCTCGAGCGCGCGCAGCGTGTCGAGCCTGCCGAGCGCCAGCTGCAGCGGTCGCACCGGGACCGGCACGACGGTCAGCCGCTGCTCCGCGTCCGCGAGCTGGCGCCACGCGTCGTCGGTCAGCCGGCAGAGCGAGGCGTCCAGCGCCTCGAGCGCGGGCGCGACCTGCTCGAGGTGCGGGAACTCCTCGGCGACGCTTCGCAGCGTGAGCAGCAGGCTCCGGAGGCCTACGGCGCCGCCGCTGCGCTCGCGGAGCGGCTGCGAGGCAGAAGCCGCTGCGACGATCTGCTGGACGGGCTCCACCTCGGGCGCGTTCCAGAGCGGCACCGCGCGCTCCACGTTGGAGGCGGCGCGCGCGATGCGGTCCAGGTAGAAGCCGAGGCGGTGCAGCTGGTCGCGCTGTTCGGCGACCGTGCGCGACGTGCCGCCGTAGGCGTCGGCGAGCTCGTCGAGGCAGCGCTCGGCGCGCGGCAGGTCCAGCGCGCGCTGCGCGCCTTGGACCGCTGCGCACCTCGTCGCGTGCTCTGTCGCGGCCGCCTCCGTGCCCGCCACGAGCGCGGCGAGCAGCTCGGCCGGCGGCCTGCTGGGCCTCGGGCCCTCCTCGTCGACGGCAGCCTGGCGCAGCAGCGTGAGGCCGCCGGGCGCGCCGGTCGCGGCGACGGTCAGGGCCTCCGCCGCGCGCAGCCAGCGCAGGGCTGCTTCGAACTGTTCGTCCTTGTGCATGGCCTGCACCGTCGCCGGTGCCGCGGCGAGCAGCCGCGCGACGCAGTCCAGCAGCGCGCGTCGCCGCGCCAGCGCGGCCGCGCTCCGCGGGAACCGCCGCAGCGCGCGGCGCGCCGCGTCCAGCTCGTCCATGAGCTCTTGGGGGCGCGCGGGCAGCTCCGCGGAGAAGTCCAGCAACCCCGGCAGGCGGCGCAGCAAACGTTCCCTGCGAAACCAGGTCGCGGTCCGCAGGTCGGTCCCGGCCTCGGGTCGGTGCCGGCACGCGCCGGTCGCCCAGTCGTCCAGGTGGCGCTCTGCGTCGTCGTCGCGGATCGTCGCGAGCAGCTGTTCGCAGCGACCGGCGACCTCGCGCGCCGAAGGCCTGCGGTCGGGTTCAGACTCGCAGCAGTCGCGGACGAGGGCGTCCAGCCCGGGGTGCCGCGGCACCTGGCGAGACGTGTCTCCGTCCAGCAGGAAGGCCAGCGTGGCGCCCAGCCCGAAGACGTCGAACGAGGCGTCGGGGTTGGCGCCGTGATGCGCTTCGGGCGGCGACCACGCCACCGTGCCGCCGGTGAAGGCGCGACGGTCGGCTGCGGCGCCGACCGGGCGCGCGTGCTCGAAGTCCAGCAGCAGCACGTCGTCGTCCAGCGTGACGAGCAGGTTCTGCGGCTTGACGTCGCCGTGGCAGACGCCGCGCGGGGCCGCCGTCGTGCGCAATTCGTGGAGACGCGTCAGCGTCGTGGCGACCCGCAGGACCAGCGCGAGCGCCCGCGCGGCGGGCAGCGCACCTCGCTCCAGCGCCAGCGCCTCGAGGCTCTGCCCCGGAACGAACCGCTGCCGCACGACCGGTCGTCCCGACTCTTCGTCTCGCCCTGCGCCCAGGTAGGGGACCACACCCGCGCCCGCGCAGGTCTCGCCCATTCGCGCTTCGTGCGCCGCGTCGTCGGTAGCACCGGAGAGATAGAGCTTGTGGACCTCCGCGCCTCCGTCTTCCGGGTCCGGCCGGAGCCAGACCAGCCGCTGCGGCGACTCGTGCAGGCAGCGTCGGCGAAGGTTCGATGCGGTGGGGTGGACCGGCATGGCGGGAGAGGCGGAGCGTCGACCGGAGCCGAGCTCGCGGGTGGTGCTGGACGACAGGAGGAGCCTAGCAGAAACTGCAGCCCCCGGCGGAACGGCAGGCGCGGTCCTGCTCCGCCGGCCGTAGAACCGAGCCCCGCGATGCCTGTCAGCCTCGAAATCACCGACCGTTCGGGGACGCGCGCGTGCGAGGTGGCGCAGGCGAGATTCTGGCTCGGCGGGGCGCGCTCTGGCTGCGAGGTCGAGCTCGATCTCCCCGACGTCGCGGGCCGGGTGCTCGAGGTCGTCGTCGACGAGCGCAGTCGGCTGCAGGTGCGCGCCGAGCCCGGGCTGCCGTTCCCGATCCGGTGCGCGACCGGCAACGTCGGCGCGCGGCTCGAGGCGGTCCTCGCCGGCGACGTGCTCAACCTCGGCCCCGCGCTGGTCAAGCTGAGCCTCGTCTCGGAGGTCGCCGCCGACGAGGTCGAGGCGCTGGATCCGGCGGCGCTGACGGCGTCGCCGGGCTCCCCCGTCGGCGCCTGGTACGCGACCTTCATGGAGATGTCCGACCACCTCGAGGGGCTGAAGAGCTCCTCCGAGATGGTCGCGGCCGCGATGTCGGCGATGCTGGAGGCGACCGGCGCCGACCGGGTCCACGTCGAGCTCGACGCCGACGACGGCGACGCGTTCTACCGGAGCCGCGCGGGCAGCGACGAGCCGTTCCGCGTCAGCCGGTCGCTGATCGAGCAGGTGCGCAAGGCGCAGCAGGTCGTGCACGTCCCGGTCGCCGCGTCGGACCCGGTCGCGAGCAGCTTCCACAGCGTGCGCACGGAGGGCATCTCGGCGGCGGTGGCGATGCCCGTCAAGGCGCTCGGCAAGACCTTGGGCGTGGTCTACGCCGACTGCACCAACCGCGGCGCCGTGCTCTCGGCAGAAGACCTGCAGCGCGTCGCCTTCTGCGCGCGGATGCTGGCGACCGCGCTCGGCAACCGGGTCCTCGTCTCGAGCCTCCTCGACCGCGAGGCGAGCGACGACGAGCACTGGGCGCTCCGGAGCCGCAGCGCTGCGAGCGCGGAGTTCGTCCAGCGCGTCAAGCTCTACGCGCCCGCCGATTACACGGTGCTGCTGCGCGGGGAGACGGGTACGGGCAAGGAGGTGATCGCGCGCGCGCTGCACGACCTCTCCCGCCGGTCGAAGGGTCCGTTCGTGCCGGTCAACTGCGCGGCCATCCCCGAGCAGCTGATGGAGAGCATGCTGTTCGGCCACGAGAAGGGGGCCTTCACCGGCGCCATGCAGGCGCGGCGCGGCCACTTCGAGGAGGCGCACGGCGGCACGATCCTGCTCGACGAGATCGGCGACATGGATGTCGGGCTCCAGGCCAAGATCCTGCGCGTCCTGCAGGACCGGGTCGTGGTCCCGATCGGCAGCCGCCGGCAGGTGCACGTCGACGTCCGGATCGTCGCCGCCACGCACCAGGACCTCGAGGAGATGGTGCGCGCGGGCGAGTTCCGGCAGGACCTCTACTACCGGCTCCGGGAGCTCGAGATCCTGCTGCCGCCGCTGCGGGAGCGGTCTGAGGACGTGCTCGCGCTCGCGCAGCGCTTCGTCGCCGAGGCCGCCGAGGAGCTCGGCTACGGCGAGGTGCCGAGCCTGCCGGCGGACGCCCAGGAGCGCCTGCAGCGGCACCCGTGGCCCGGCAACATCCGCGAGCTCCGCCACGTCATCAAGGGGGCTGCGCTGCGCTCGGGCGGCGGCGCGATCCGGGTCATGGACCTCGACCTCGACCGCCCGGAACTTGCGCCGCCGGCGCCTGCGTCGGGCGGCGCGCCTGCGCCCTCGCTCGGCGCGCAGCTGGAGACGCCGCCGGATGCCGCGACCTGGAAGGAGCGGCTGGAAGAGCAGGAGCGCGCGGCGCTCGAGCGCACGCTGGCCGAGGCCGGCGGCAACCTCACGCGCGGCGCTGCGCTGTTCGGCGTGCCGCGCACGACCTACCGCGAGAAGCTGCTGCGCCACGGCCTGTTGCCGACCTGACGTCCGGTTTGGCCGTTGCCGGTCGCCGCGGAAGCGTGGTTTCTCCGCAGCGCGTGCCTCCTGCGCTGCTAGG
>CAZTQF010000046.1:0-10269 GCA_964615255.1 uncultured candidatus Brocadiaceae bacterium
GCATCCCGCTCCAGCGCCTGGACCAGGCCGAGGCAGAGCGCCTGCTCAACATGGAGAACGAGCTGGGCGAGCACGTCATCAACCAGGAGCAGGCGATCGAGGCGATCGCCAAGGCCGTCCGCCGCTCCCGGGCCGGCCTCAAGGACCCGAACCGGCCGATGGGCTCGTTCGTGTTCCTCGGCCCGTCCGGCGTCGGCAAGACCTGGCTCAGCAAGTGCCTCGCCAAGTTCATGTTCGGCAGCGAGGACTCGATCATCCAGATCGACATGTCCGAGTACATGGAGAAGTACAACGCCTCGCGGCTGGTCGGCGCCCCCCCGGGCTACGTCGGCTACGAGGAGGGCGGCCAGCTGACCGAGAAAGTTCGCCGCCGGCCCTACTCCGTCGTGCTGCTCGACGAGATCGAGAAGGCCCACCCGGACATCTTCAACATGCTGCTCCAGATCATGGAGGAGGGCCGCCTGACCGACTCCTTCGGCCGGCACATCGACTTCCGCAACGTGATCCTGATCCTGACGTCGAACATCGGCGCCAACCTGATCAAGAACAGCACCGGGCTGGGCTTCGGCCAGTCGGGCAAGGACCAGGGCCAGGACAAGATGCGCCAGATGATCATGGGCGAGGTGGAGCGCCACTTCCGCCCCGAGTTCATCAACCGCCTCGACGAGATCGTCATCTTCAACCAGCTCACCAAGGACGACATGCAGCGCATCGTCGAGAACGAGCTGGTCAAGGTGAACGAACGCATGAACGAGAAGGGCCACGAGCTCGTGATCACCCAGCCCGTGATCGAGTGGCTCATCCAGAAGTCGTTCCACGAGGACTTCGGCGCGCGCCCGCTGAAGCGCGGCATCGAGAAGCAACTCGAAGATCCGCTGTCGGAGAAGATCCTGCAGGGCTCGCTCGAGACGCCCTACAAGATCACCGCGACGATGGCCGACGAGGACACCGTCGACTTCGAGATGGCCGAGCGCGAGCTCCCCGCGGCCGAGGTCGACGAGCCCGACGCGGCGCCGGTCTCGGACGTCGCCGACAGCGACGACGCGCCCACGGGCGACGCCTGACCAGAGCGCGCGGTGGTTCGCCGCCACCGCGCAGCCGCAGCACCCCCTCCTCTCCGTGAGGATCGAGGAGCTGGCGCTGGCGCTCGCCGAGGGGTTCGGCGAGGCCCCGGTCGAGGCGGTGCTCGGCGGCGACGTCGAGGCCGAAGACCTGCTGGCGCGGCCTCCCGCGCCGCCGGAGCTGCCGCCGAAGGTCGCGGCGAGGCTTTGCGACCCGGCGCTGCGACGCGAAGCCCGCGCGACCGCGCGCCGGAGCGCAGACGCCGGCCTGACGGTGCTGACGCGCGACGATCCGCGCTGGCCTAGCGGGCTGGCCCGGCTGCCGGCACCCCCGCGCGTGCTGTTCGCGCGCGGCGACCTCGACGCGCTCCGTAGACAGCCGGCTGCGACCTTCGTCGGGAGCCGCACGCCGACGCCCTACGGCGCCGAGTGCGCCGAGGTCTTCGGAAACGCGCTGGCGCAGAGCGCGACCACGCTGTGGAGCGGGCTCGCGCGCGGCGTCGACGCGATCGGACACCGCGCCTGCCTCGCGGCGGCGACGCCGACCGTCGCCGTGCTCGCTGGCGGCCACGATTCGCTCTATCCGCCCGAGCACGCGGCGCTCGCCGAGCAGATCGCGGCGGCCGGCGGCTGCGTGCTCAGCGAGCTGCCGCTCGGGCGGCGCGCGCGCCGCGGGCACTTCGTGCGCCGCAACCGGATCCTCGCGGCCGGCACCCCCGCGACGATCGTGATCGAGGCAGGGGTCGCGTCGGGCGCCCTGCACACGGCCCGCTTCGCGGGCGCGTGCGGCGCGGACGTGCACTGCGTGCCGGGGCCGTGGCAGAGCGAGCGCAGCAAGGGCTGCCACCGGCTGGTCAACGAGGGCGCCGCGCTCGTCGAGGACGTCGGCGCGCTGCTTCAGGCGCTCGGGCTCGCCGCGGCTGCGACCCCTCAGGCCGCCCGGCGCCTCTGCGCGAGCGCCGACGAGCAGGCGGTGCTGCACCAGCTGCGAACGGGCCCGCGCCCCGCCGACCTGCTCGGGCGGGAGTGCGGCCTCGGCGTCACCGAGCTGCTGCGGGCCTTGGGCGCGCTCGAGCAGCGGGGCGCGGTGCGCCGGGTGGCGGGCGATCTGTGGGCGAGCGCCGACGCGCCGTTCACCAGCCGATGAACAGCAGCTCGAGCAGAGCCATCGAGACGAGCAGGACGACGCTCCAGACCACCCAGCGACCGGTGCGGACGACCGCCGCCTTGACCGTCGCGTCGGCGGTGGCGTGCTGCTGCGCGACGACGACGAGCGCCACCAGGAAGAGCACCGGCACGAAGACCGCGATGCGGAACAGCAGCTCCATCACGCTTCGGCTCCTTTCTGCTCCGCCGCGCCGCCGCCCGCAGCCAGCGGGAACACCGACCGTTCGGCCACGGTGTAGGCGTCGCACATGACGACCAGGTTCATCAGGCCGGCGACGGTGCACAGCACGATGCCGAGGTCCAGATCGATCGGCGTCGCGACGCTGCGCATCGGGCCGGTCACGAGCGCAGCGAACAGCGACCCGCCGCCGAACAGGTTCTGACCGATCCACCAGACGCCGTACTGGGCGCGATCGACCGCGTGGCCGTCACTGAACACGAGGCCGAGCGCGAACACGACAGCGACCGCTGCACCCATGACGACGCCCTTGTCCTTCTGCCCGGCCCTGGCGTGGCCGAGGCCGGGCACGATCCAGGAGAGACCGGCGCAGAGCGCGGGGTCGGCGACCGGCCGCGCGCCTGCTGCGCCGTCCCGGCGCAGGCGGAGCTGCCAGTGGCCAGCGGCGGCCCAGAAGGCCGCGAGCATCCCGGACGCCGCGGTGACCCATCCGGCGAGGTGCTCCAGGTCGCGGGGCAGCCGCTGCATCCGGAGCCCGGTCGCCGAGCCGTCGAACGAGAGCAGCGCGCCGAGGACCTGCGCCGGCAGGTTGAGGATCTCGGGCAGCACAGGCAGCCCGAGCTGCGCGAGGTTGTCGAACGACGAGGAGCCGTCCGGCACGGTCAGGCCCCAGTAGAACAGGCGCTCTCCGACCACCAGCCAGCCAAGGAACAGCACCGCTGAGCACGACGCGAGCGCCAGCGCGGCGCGCGACTTCTGGCCCAGCTGCCACTGCAGCAGCCCGGGCACGAAGCCCATGATGAAGGCGGGCAAGCCGTTGCCCTTGGCCGGATCGTTCTGGTTCGCGTCCACCATCCGGCAAGAAGGTTAGCGAGGGGCGGGGCCGACCGCACCCGCCGGGTCCCGGTTCCACGGCCCGCGCCGTCGCTCGGCGGCCCGCCCGAACACCTGCGCTCGGGAGAGCCGGTGCCGCCGCCCGCCGCTCGGCGCGGCGAGCACCGCGCCGTCCTCGTCGAGCGCTGCGACCGCCACCTCGAACACCCACGGGTCGTGGCGGAACACCAGCGCGTGGAGCGTGCCGAAGAAGCGCCCGCCGCCCGCTTCGACCGCAGCGAGCGCGCGCCACGCCTCGCCGACGTCGACGCGTCGGTCCCCGAGCTCGACGCAGGTCTGCAGCGCCTGCTGCAGGGCCGCCTGCCTCGCGAGGCTGTCCCCCGACGCGCCCGCGCCGTCCTCTCGGGTCGTGAAGTGGTTGGTCACCACGACGACGTCGTCGCGCGGCCCGCCGCGCACGCACCGACGCGCGTCGGCCTCGAACACGACCGCCGGCGCGCCCTGAGCAGGAGCTTCCGGCAGCACGACGTGCGTGAGGAACCCGACCGGCGGGCTCGTGTACTCGATGTAGGCCTGGGCCTGGGCGAGCCGGTCCTCGCCGCGCGCCGAAGACGCGAGCAGCTTGCGTACGGCGATCGCCGCCGGCCACGAAGAAGGCTCCGGCAGGCGCAGGCGCGCGGAGCCGACGTGCAGCGACGCTGCGACGCCGTCCGCGCTGACGCCGGTCACGGTGCCGACGTAGCCGGGCCACCCGAGCGACGCGACCTGCCGCCCGTCGCCGAGCTCCTGGACGATCAGCAGCGTGTGCTCGAGCATGTGCGCGCCGGTGAGCGGCCAGTCGAAGTTGCGCGCGGTCAGGACGCCGCCGCCGACGACCTCGTCCCCCCACACCGTGAAGCCGCTGCAGCCCATCAGCCCGAACACGTCCAGCGCGTTGGCGACGCCGAGGTCGACGCGGTCGAAGCGCCGCCCGAGCGCAGGCATGTCCAGGTCGACCTCCGACGCGAGCACGCCCTGCCAGAGCCCGTCGAGCTCCTGCTCGACCTCCTCGGGATACTCGATCAGGCGCGCCAGCGCCGCGCGCGCCTGGTCGAGCAGCGCAGGCGTCGACGCGAAGCGCGCCGCGAACTCCTGCCGCATGATCGCAGCGATGTCCTCGGCGAGCAGCGCGCCGTGCGCGTAGCCGCGCTCCGTCGGCGTCCCCCACAGCCGCAGCACGCGGAGGCCGTCGTGGCGCTCCAAGGCGCCGTGAAGCCCGCGTCGCGCAGAGAGGTCCGCGCGGTCCGAGGCCCCGGCGTCCCGTGGACCAGGTGCCGGCTGCTCCGCGACGCGCAGGTCGTAGGCAGGGCCGGCCACGCAGGACGCAAGCCCGACGAGCAGGCAGGTGCGAGCGGCCTTCATCGCGGACATGCCCGCATCCTACCCGAGGGCGGCCGCAGGGAGCGGCCGCCGCTTCGCTAGGCGTTGCGGTAGATGTCCTGGACGCTCTTCAGCAACTCGAGCGCCTCGGGCAGGGGCCGCTGGAAGGCGTTGCGGCCCATGATCGAGCCGAAGGCGCCGCCGTCGGCGAGCCCCTGGATTTCCTCGAGGACGGCCTCGGTGCCCTTGGCCGCGCCGCCGGAGAAGATGGTGATGCGGCGGCCGCCGAACGCCGCCTGCAGCACGTGCCTGGTGCGCTCGGCGAGCGTGCTGACCGGGATGGCCTCGGACTCGTAGACCTTGCGGGCCGCGTCCTGCTCGATGTCCGCGGTCGGCGGCTTGACCTTGATGATGTGGGCGCCGAGCTGGGCGGCGATCTGCGCGGCGTAGGCGCAGACGTCGACCGCGGTCTCGCCGACCTTGCTGAGGCCGCTGCCGCGCGGGTAGCTCCAGACGACGACCGCGAGGCCGCAGGCCTTGGCCTCCTCGGCGATCTCGCGGAGCTCCATGTACATCTCGTTCCGCTCACACGACCCGGGGTAGATCGTGAAGCCGATGCCGGCGCAGCCGAGGCGCAGGGCGTCCTGCACCGAAGCGGTCACCGCGGGCTTCGGGTCGGCGTTGGAGTAGAGCGAGTCGCTGTTGTTCAGCTTGAGGATCAGCGGGATCTGGCCTGCATACTTGCGCGCGCCCGCCTCGAGGAAGCCGAGCGGCGCGGCGTAGGCGTTGCAGCCGGCCTTCAGCGCGAGCTCGAAGTGGTAGTGCGGGTCGTAGCCGGGGGCGTTCTTGGCGAACGTGCGCGCGGGCCCGTGCTCGAACCCCTGGTCGACCGGGAGGATGACGAACTTGCCGGTGCCCGCGAGAGCCCCCGTGTCCATCATCCAGCGGAGGTTCTTGAGGACGCCGGGGTGATCGGATTCGTACCAGCTGAGGATTTCGTCGACGCGCGAGGTCATGCGGAGTGGTTGTTGGGTTTTCTGACGAAGGTAACGGCCCGTATTCTGCGCAGGCCGCAGGACGTTGCAAGGCCGCGCATCGAGCGCCGCGGGCGCGCTACTTGAGCTTGAGGCCTTCCTTCTGGCGGCCGCAGGTGAACTCCCAGACCATCACCAGGGGGTCCGCGCCCCCCAGCTGCATGAGCGCGCGCGCCTGGTAGGTCTTGCCGGCCTTGAGCGGCTCCTTGGGGATGAAGAACAGCACGTCGCGCTGATCGCGCTTCTTGTTGAGCGGCACCTTGGGCGTGTGCTTGTAGCCCTCGACCTGCTTCTTGCAGCGCGCGGCCCACTCGGCCATCTCCTTGCTCCGCTTGGCGACGAAGTTCTTCGCCGGCGGACGGCCGCCCTTGCGCGACTCCCACAGCGTGATGTCGCACTCGCCGATCTGGCCGGCTAGCTGCCGCTGCAGCTGCACGCTGACGACGTAGCCGCACTTGGTCACGTCCTGCTCGTCTTCTGGCTGGTCGGCCAGCGGGTTGGGCCACTCCGGGCTGCCGAAGTGGGTCGGCACGCCCTTCATGTCCTTGGCCGGCCAGACCACCAGGCGCGGCGCGGTCGCGGGGTCGTAGGGCTCCTCGAGCGAGCCCATGTCCAGCACCGAGACCGACAGCTCTTCGCCGTCGACGTGGCTGTAGCCCAGGCGCTTGATGTTGTGGCGCAGCATCGGGAAGCGGTGGAACGGCGCGGCGATCCAGCCGTCGACCGAGTCGCGCGCGAACGCCTTCGTCGCGCGCCCGGTGCTGGTCACGATGTTGCCGCCGCCCGCCTGCTGCCCGCGACGCGTGAAGTCGTCGTGCGCCGGGTCCTCCTCGTGGATCTTGCCGTCCGGGTCGTTGACGAGGTCGGGGTGGTTCGAGACGTACTTCGAGTGCAGGTCACAGCCGATGGTCGTCTCGGCGTCCATCTCGCACTCCCCGAGGGTCACCCAGCTGCCCTCGGTCATGTTGCCGTTGGCGGCCCAGGTGTAGCCGATCTCCTGGGAGCGCACGAGGTTGATCTGCTCCAGCGCGGTCAGCTCGATGTCGCTCGGCCGCTCGGGCAGCAGCGGCGGCCCGTAGCCGGTCGCGAACGCCACGCCGCTGTCGCCGCGCGCCCACTCGCGCCACTCCGCGTCGATCTCCTCGCTCGACTTGCCGAACACCTCGACGACGACCTTCTCGACGTCCTCGAGCGTCGGCACCTTCTCGTCGGCGTCGGGCAGCGCCAGGAAGAACGGCAGCCACTTGTCTGGGTAGGCGGCGACCATCCAGGTCATCAGGCTCCATCCCTTGAGCCGGCAGTCGTTGCGGAACCGGCTGAGCTTCTCGCGCGGCACCTGCCCCAGCGGCCAGTCCTGGTTCGAGACCGCCTGGTCGCGGATCGTGCGCATCCACCAGTTCGTGCCCTCGGGCAGCTCAAGGCCGTCCTCGCCGACCGTCCCCTCGGGGATGGCGCCCCACTTGGAGATCGAGGTCGACTTGAGGTACCAGCAGACGGCGTGGATCAGGCCTTGGCCGATGCCGTCGTTGCGCTGCAGGCCGAGGCCGTCCATCACGACGTAGGCGATCAGCGCGTCGTGGATGCGGCGCGGCGATGAGCCGACCTTCATCACGGCGACGCCCTCCTGCGCCCGCCAGACGTTGTTGGCGAACTGCATCCCCTCCTGCACCGGCCGGCCGCCCAGGACCTGCGGGTTGGCCTTGAGGAACTCCTCGCGCTCACGCGACGTCGCCAGGAAGCCCTGCCACGCCCAGCGGCCGGTCGCCCGCTCCACGAACCGGAGCCGCTTGGCCTGCTTGTCGCCGATCAGCCAGACCATGAAGTCGGTCGCGCGCTCGGCCCACATGCAGCAGTCGTTGGCGAGCTGCTGGGAGCCGCGCACCCAGACGCAGAAGCGCGGGCTCTTGGCGCCGTGGATCTCGAAGCTCGGCTCCATCATCCAGGCCGGCGCGTTGTCGGTCAGGTTCCGGAACTCGACCGGCGGCTGATCCGGCGAGAGCTCCTGCACCTCGTACTCCTGGCGCGCAAACTCGACCGCCTTGACCTCGACCTCCTTCATGCGCTTGGCGAACGCCAGCTGGTCGTCGGTGCCGTAGAAGCCGTCGCCCTGCTTGTAGCCGAGCGCGAGGTTGGCCGCTTCGTTGTTCGGGTTGTAGTAGACCGCCTTCTCGAGGTGGTAGGTGGCGCGGGCGCTGCTCCCCTCCTCCTTGAGCTTCAGGCCGAGCTTGGCGTGCTGCGTGCTGAGCGCGACCGCCGTCTTCGCCCACTCCTCGAGGATCTTGTAGCGGTCGTTGTAGTTGGCCTTGTCGCGCCACTTCTTGCGCTTCTCCTTGGGGAGGCCGACCCACTCCCCCTTGACCTTGCGAAACCCGAGCTCGCTGCGGGCCCGCTTCTGATCCGGGTCGTATTCGAGCACCAGGTTGAGCGCCTGGAGCGCGCGCGGCCCGACCTTCTTGGACTTCGCCTTGTTGGAGAACTTCAGCAGGACGCTGGCGCAGTTCTTCGCCAGCGTCGCCTCGTCGATCTGCGCGCGAAGACAGGGCGTCAGCGCGCCGAGACCGAGGGACAAGAGCAGGACAGCCGTTCGCTTCCGGTAGGAGTGCATGGTGCAGGATCGGACAGGGGTCTCGCGCGAGTCTACGGACTCGCGCGCCCCGCCGCAGCAGCCTCCCCCGAAAGCGCGGGCCGCGCGCCCGGGCTCAGTTCCCGATGCGCGCGCGCCCTGCGTCGGACACCACGAAGCCCGCCGGGTTGACGGCGTCGATGACCACCCACTGGTGGAACACCTCGACGCCCTCCAGCGCGACGTTGTTGGGCACGGCGAACGTGACGCTCGCGCCGGGCGTCGCGGCGACCGCGCCGACGAGCGGCTCGACCAGCAGGTCGCAGCCGGTCGCGCTCGGGATCGCCGCCGGCAGGCTGCCGCCTGCCCAGGCCGTGTTCGACATCCCCGACAGGAGCGCCGCGAACGAACCGGAGACCGCGTCGGTGAGCGTCACGTCATAGCTGCCGCCGAGCTGCGGCAGGCCCGCGTTGCCCACGGCGGGCGTCAGGAACGTGCCCGCGCCGGTGCACTGAACCCGGTAGCAAGGCCGGTCGACGAGGCCCGACTGCGTCCAGTTTGCAGGGCCGTTCACCTGGTCTCGGTAGAAGCCGATCCCGCTGGCACCCGCTGTGAGCGAGCTGATCACCACGTTGTTCGAGGAGCTGTCCAGCCCCAGGTAGAAGGTGCCGCTGACCGGCACAGGCGTCGCGAACGTCGCCGTGTAGAACTGCGCCGTCGGGCCGACAGTGACCGTCGTGCTGGCGATCGGCGTCGCGCCTGGGACGCCGCCGACGTCGGGATAGATGTGCGCCGGGCGCACCAGGGTGCCGCCCGTCGTCGTGCGGGTGAAGATCTCGAAAGAGACGACGTCGACCGGCGAGCTCGTGCTCGCGCGGTAGCAGTACTCGTTGTCCCGCAGATCTCCCTCGAGCGTCCCGCCGCTCGGGTTCATCTCAGGGCACGTCGCGGGGAGGTTCACCGAGCCGGGGCAGCCCTGCCCGAAGGCGCTGAACGACGCGAACACGACCTGCGTGCCCTGGCCGCCGACGACCACCAGGCCGTAGTCGGCGTCCACCGCGGGAGTCTCCACGTGGTTGTCCTGCACGACCGCCGTCGCGAACACCTCGACGTTCCAGTTGCCGGCCGCGGGGTTCTGCACGAACACGCACTCGATGGAGTTGACCGCGTCCTCGGTGCCGCCTGGCGTCGACCAGACGCCGTCTTCGAGGCTGTGATTGCCCCAGTAGACGACGCCGCTCGGCGAGGTGACGCGCAGCGACAGGTTGTTGATCAGGTGCGCCGCCGACGCCGGATTCGCGGCGGGCTCGAGCCAGTTGAGGCAGACCTTGAGCGACGGCTCGCCGGACGCGACCGAGATCGGCCACGACCGGACCTGCCCCTGCGTCAGCACGTCCGTCTCGTCGACGAGGAACGTCTTGGCGCGATTGTCGTACATCGCCTGCAGGTCGGGGAAGCCCCAGCCCTGGTGCTCGCGGCGGTTGTCCGTGCTCGTCGACGTGAACGCGTACTGCCGGCCGCTGACGGCCTGCAGCGCCTTCAGCGTCGGCGCGTGCGGCCGGTTCTCGTGGGCCGTCCCGCCGGGGACGCGCAGCTGCTGGCCGAACAGGCCGACGCCCGGAGAGACCTCGGTGGTGTACATCTCGATGGCGAGCACGTTGTGGCCCGCGACGATCGGCGTCGCGCCCGAGGTGCCGCCGAAGCCCGAGGTCCAGTTGTTGGCGGAGTAGCCGCCCGAGGTCAGGTCCGACGTGCCGATGTTGTCGTAGTAGGCGGTCATCGTCGGCTTGATCCGGCCGTCGCTGGCCGGGCCAATCGACGCGCCGCCGTTCTGCCACGAGTCGTTGTTGGGGTTGCTGTCGTTCTGGTGGTTGACCCCGCCGACCGAGAAGACGTTCTTCGCCCAGGCCTGCGGGCGGGAGTCCTGGTTGCCCGCGTTCGACTGGCTCTGGGTCCAGGTGATGTCGTGGTCGAACGTGATGTCGTCCGCTTCGGCGCTGATCGAGGTGTAGAAGAACGTCCGCGCGTTGCCCCACGACGCGGTCGTGTGGCTGACGTTGTGGATGTTCACGA
>CAZTQF010000047.1:0-10254 GCA_964615255.1 uncultured candidatus Brocadiaceae bacterium
TCGGGTTTCGCTGCGGCTTCCTCGGCCTGCTGCACATGGAGATTATCCAGGAGCGGCTCGAGCGCGAGGAAGACATGGACATCGTGCAGACCGCGCCGAGCGTGCGCTACCGCGTGCAGCTCACCGACGGCGAGGTCAAGGAGATCCACTCGCCGAGCGACCTGCCCGACGGCACCTTCATCGAGGAGTACCTCGAGCCGATCACGCGCGTGAACGTCGTCGTCCCGAGCGAGTTCATCGGCGCCGTGATGAAGATCTGCACCGAGCGCCGCGGCGTCTACATCTCGACCGACTACTACGGCAAGGAGCGCGTGATGCTGGGCTTCCGCATCCCGTTCGCCGAGATCATCTTCGACTTCCACGACCAGCTGAAGTCGCTGACCCGCGGCTTCGGCACCATGGACTACGAGGTCGAGGGCTTCGAGGCCTCCAACCTCGTCAAGGTGCGCATCCTGGTCAGCGGCGAGGAGGTCGACGCGCTGTCGTTCCTGACGCACAAGGACCAGGCGGAGCAGCGCGGCCGCAAGATCCTCAAGCAGCTGCGCAAGGAGATCCCGCGCCACCAGTTCGAGGTCGCGCTGCAGGCCGCGATCGGCGGCAAGTTCATCGCGCGCGAGAACATCTCGGCGATGCGTAAGGACGTGACCGCCAAGTGCTACGGCGGCGACATCTCCAGAAAGCGCAAGCTGCTCGAGAAGCAGAAGAAGGGCAAGAAGCGCATGCGCATGGTCGGCAGCGTCGAGATCCCGCAGAAGGCCTTCCTGTCGGTCCTGCGCAGCGGCGACGAGACCAAGTAGCGACATCCGCGCGCCTTGGAGCGGCTACGCTGCTGGCGTGCGCCTCCTCCTCCTGGCACTGACGCTCGGCACCGCTGCACCGCTCGCAGCGCAGACCGACAACATCCTGCTGATCGTCGCCGATGACCTGGGCGTCGACTACGTCAACGCCTACGGCGAGGGCACCAACCCGCCGCCGACGCCCAACATCGACGCGCTGGCCACGGGCGGCGTGCTGTTCCGCAACGCCTGGGCGCACCCCAGCTGCTCGCCGTCGCGCGCGTCGATCCTCACGGGCCGCTACGCGTTTCGCACGCTGGTCGGCCGGTGGATCTCGTTCCAGCAGAGCCCGCCGAACGTCGGCCTGCTGCAGGGCAGCGAGTGGACGATCCCCGAGCTCCTCGACGCCGACGGCGGCGGCTACGCCCACGCGATGATCGGCAAGTGGCACCTCGGCAACGCGTACCAGTCTCCCGACATGCCGCGGCAGGTCGGCGGGTTCTCGCACTTCGCCGGCTCGCTCGAGGGCCAGATCCCGAGCTACACGAGCTGGACGCGCGTGGTCGACGGCGTCCCGGCGCAGACCTCGACCTACTGCACCATCCAGAACACCGACGACGCGCTGAGCTGGATCCAGCAGCAGACGCAGCCGTGGCTGTGCGTGCTGACCTACCAGGCGCCGCACATCCCGTACCACGCGCCGCCGGCGCACCTGCACACGCAGAACCTCACGGGGCTGACGCCGCAGCCGAACCACACGCCGCAGAACATCCCGTTCTATCGCGCGATGGTCGAGTCGCTGGACACCGAGATCGGCCGCCTGCTGGCGACGCTCGGGCCGGGCGTGCTCGCGGCGACCAACGTCGTGTTCGTCGCCGACAACGGCACCGTGCAGCGGCAGTCGGTCGCGCCGTTCGACGGCACGCGCGCCAAGGGCACCCCCTACGAAGGCGGCGTCAACGTGCCGCTGCTGATCCGAGGCCCCGCCGTGCAGCAGCCCGGCCGCGAGGTCGACGCGCTGGTCAACATCGCCGACGTCTTCGCCACGGTGCTCGACCTCGCAGGCGCGCTCGACGCCGCGCCGCCCTTCATCGCGCGCGACAGCGTGAGCCTCGCGCCGTACCTGAGCGACCCCAACCAGGCGCCGCTGCGCGACTACGCCTACAGCGAGCAGTTCACCGGCACCACGTGGCCCGCGCCCAACAACAACGGCTACGCGATCGTGCGCGACGCCCAGTACAAGCTCATCCACTACTACGGCAGCACCCAGGACCGGCTCTATGACCTCGTCGGCGACCCGTGGGAGAACAGCAACCTGATCAACAGCGCCGACCCGCAGGTCCAGCAGGCCGCCGCGGCGCTGCTCGCGCGGGTCCAGAGCCTGCGCGCGACCGGCGGAGCTGGCTCGGCGTTCGCCGTGTTCGGCGACGGCGGCTGTGTCGGCTCGGCCGGGGTCCCGCAGGTCTCCGCGTCGGGTTCTCCCGAGACCGGCCTCGGCTACACGGTGCAGCTGGCGGGCGCTGCCGTGCTCAAGCCGGCGGTGTTCTCGTTCGGCACGTCGTGGCAGAGCTACGGCGGTGCTGCGCTGCCGCTCTCGCTGGCGCCGCTGGGCGCGGCTCCTGGCTGCGAGCTGTGGGCTTCGCCGGACGTGTTGCTCCCGGGCGTGACCGGCTTCACCGGCGGGGCGACGCGGTTCGTCAGCGTCCCGAACAACGGCGCTTTGATCGGCGAGACGGTGTTCCACAGCTGGGTCGTCGTCGACCCGGCCGCGCCTGGCAGCGCGAGCGGCCTCGTGGCGACCGACGCGCTGGCCGTGACGATCCAGGCCTGACGACAAGATCGACGCGTCGCCGGCGCGCGCTCAGAGCTCCGCGAGCGCGGCGCAGACGCGGTCCTGCAGAGCGCGCCACGGCTTCGCCGAGCCGACGAAGTTCTGGCAGAGGATCGCGAACGCCAGCCGCCGCCCGGAGCGCGTGTCGACGTAGCCCGCGAGGTTGCTGACCGCCGAGATCGTCCCGGTCTTGGCGAACACGCGCCGCTCGGCAGCCGTGCCTTTCATGCGGTTCGCGAGCGTGCCGTCGACGCCCGCGACCGGCAGGCTCCGGCGAAACAGCTCGTAGCCGCGGCCGCCGCGCTCGTGCATGTCGACGAGCAGCCGCACCAGCAGGTCGGCGCTGACGAGGTTGTAGTGGGACACGCCGCTGCCGTCGGCCACGCGCACGGCGGCGTCGCCCACGCCCAGCGCCTCGAGGTCGGCCTGGACCGTCATCCGGCCGATCGTCTCGGACTCGACGCCGAGCTCGACGGGGTGCAATTCGCTGACCCGCGCCAGATCCCTCAGCAGCAGCTCGGCGCCGAGGTTGTCGCTGACCTTGTTGGTCTCGACGACGACCTCTGCGAGCTGGCGCTCGCACCACGCCTCGACGCCGGCGGGGACGTCGCGCGGCCCGATCACCTCGACGCGCACGTCCTGCGCGACCTCGGCCCCTTGCTTGCGCAGCGCGTCGGCCAGCACGTAACCGACGAAGCGGGCCGGATCGGGGACGCTCAGGCGCCGCTCCTGCGTCGCTCCTACGGGCAGCTCCCCGGTCACGACCACGCGCTCAGCGCCCCGGTAGCGCCCGCGCGTCGCGCGCACGCCGCCGCCGCCCGCCTGCACGTCGAGCTTCATCGCGCCCGCGACCGGCAGCAGCGCGGCCTGCAGTCCGTCCGCGCCGCCGCGGAGCGCGAGGGCCACGCAGCCGCGGTCCACGATCGCGCCCGAGAGCATCGGCTGATAGGTCGACGGCTCGTCGTCCCACATCCAGCCCTCGCCCCACCGCGGCGCGTCTTTGAGCGGATCGACCACCCGGATCGGTCCCTGGACCTCGCCGAAGCCCTGGCCGACGAGCGCGACGGCCATCCGGCCGACGTCCGCGGCCGTCAAGAACGGATCCCCGCTGCCGACGAAGGTCACCTGGCCGCCCGGCGCCCCGTCGGAGACCGCGCGCGTGCGGAAGCTACGGTCGAGGTCGCGGCGGCAGATCGAGGACGTCGTCAGCAGCTTCATCGTCGACGCCGGCCTGCACAGCCGCCGCGCCGCGCGCGACAGCAGCACCTCGCCCGTGTCGAGGTCGACCGCCAGCGCGCAGACCTCGACGGGATGTTCGTCGTGGCGCGCGAGCATGTCCGCGAGCCGGGATGCAGGCGCGGCGGCGCAGCCTGCCAGCACGGAGCACGAGATCACGAGCGCGGCGAACCTCATGGCCGGAGTCTAGGCCCGCGGCCGCCCGGAGACCCGAACCGCTTTGCCCCACCACACCGCGCGCCTACGATCCGCGTCCGCCGCGCGGCACGCTCGCGCACCCCGTCATGAGCGCCAACAACAAGAAGACCAAGAAGCCGATCCTGGTCGGCCCGATCCGCCACAACCTCGAGGCGTTCGGCGTCGCGATCCTCGCCGCCGTGCTGCTCAAGTGGTTCTGCATCGAGGCCTACCAGATCCCGACGTCGTCGATGCAGCCCACGCTGATGGGCAGCAACGAGGCCGGCGTCTACGACCGGATCCTGGTCAACAAGTTGATCCAGACGTTCCGCGAGCCCGAGCGCTGGGACATCACGGTCTTCAAGTACCCGCTCCAGAAGAACCAGAACTACGTCAAGCGCATCGTCGGCATGCCGAACGACCGCCTGACCATCGCCGGCGGCAACGTCTACCAGGTCACGGGCGACGGTGCCGGGGCGACCTTCACGCCGCTGCGCAAGCCCGACGACCTGCAGCCGGCGATGTGGAAGAACGTCTATCCGCTGCGTCGCGACGCGCGCTCCGAGACCAAGGCGCTCGGCAAGGTCTTCGGCGCGTCGCCCAGCCGCGCGGCGAAGGAGACCCCGACCGGGTTCACGCTCGAACCCGGCGGCAAGTCCGCCCGCCTCTACTTCCGCGACGAGGTCGACGGCGGGATGATCGACGCCGTCTGGGACGGCTACCCCGCGGGGGTCGCGGCGCGGATCCGGGAGCAGTCCGTCGGCCGCTACCCGCTCGAGATCTGCCCCGACGTGCGGCTCGGCGCCGACGTCACGATGACCCAGGTGCTGCGCACCTTCGCGATCGAGGTCGAGGTCCTGCGCACCGGGCTCGACAAGCTCGTCTACGCGCTGGTCGTCGAGGACGGCAAGGGCCGCGTCGAGGTGCGCAGCAGCGACAAGGACGTGCTCGGCGCCTCGCCCGCGTTCGACCTGGCGCTCGCCGCCAACCAGACCACCAACCTGTCCTTCGCCCACGTCGACGACCGCCTGATCGCGTGGCAGGACGGCGCAGAGCTGGTGCGCTGGGACTGTGAGGCGTGGGGCTGCCGCGAAGGCTGCGTCGTCGAAGGCAAGAAGCCAGCTGCCGGGCAGCGCGTGATCCCGCAGTTCTCGTGCACGGGCAAGGGCACCGTCACCTTCGACAACGTCCGCCTCGACCGTGACCAGCACTACGCCCGCGACATCGCGCCCGAGGTCATCGAGGTGCCAGACGGCCACTACTACATGCTCGGCGACAACGTCCGGCAGTCGATCGACTCGCGCGGCTGGACCGCGATCACGATCGCAGTCGACGCCGAGGACAACGTCGTCCCGGTCGGCAGCCCCGAGGCCGTGCGCACGATCCGCGGCAACAAGCGCGCGATGCCGCTCGGCAACCCGCCGGACCGCGACGAGACCCCGATCGGTCTGCCCAAGGAAAACGCGATCGTGATGATCGACGAGTTCGGCGAGATCCTGCGCCTCAACGCCAAGATCGGGGCCGACTGGGGCCCGCAGGTCACCTTCCGCCGCATGGGCGCCGAAGAAGACGACCCTGACGCCGTGTTCTCGGCCGTCGACACGGCCAACGCCAAGGGCATCTCGTTCGTGCCGCGCTCGGACATCGAGGGCCGCGCCCTGATGGTCTTCTACCCCATCCGCCCGCTCAGCTGGATCTTCGGCAACGAGTGGCCGGACCGCGCCGGGTTCGTGCGTTAGGCAGGGGCGTCACATCAGCGGGCGCGCGACCCCGGTCAGCGCCCGCGCGAGCTCGACCATGATGATCGTCGTCGCCTCGTGCACGCCGGGGAACGCGCCGACGTCGACGTAGCGCTGGTAGAACGCGGCGTCACGGCGCGACACGGGCTCGGCGCCGGGGCGCAGCGCGAACTGCGCGGTCCACGCGAACGGCCACAGGTCCAGCGTGGTCATCCCCCGCAGCACGTCGTTGATCTGCGCGCCCACCTCCGCCAGCACCGCCCGCGGCAGGCTGCGCTCGCGGACCGCGACGACCCAGCTGTTCTCCGGCCGGGCGTCCCGCGCGATCGCGGCCGACAGCGCCGCGGCGAACCGCTCGTCCCAGGCCGCCAGCAGCACTTCGGTGTTGAGCGCCTCGGAGCGCGGGTCGAGGTTGTAGCTGCCGATGACCGCCAGCCGGTCGTCGACGACCAGGCTCTTGGCGTGCAGCGAGAGCCGCGGGCCGGGCTCGCCTCCCGGACCGGCCAGTGAGGCGTAGCCGGGCACGATCTCGCCTCGGTGCGCGGGATACGGCTGCAGCTCGAACACCTCGAGGTCGAGGTCCTCGAGCGCCTGCCGCCGCTGTCGCAGCGCGTGCGCGTAGCTGGGCCAGTTGTCGGTCGAAGCCAGCGAGTTGGTGTGCACGCGGACGGCGGCGCCGCGCGCGCGCACCATGTCGAACAGCTCCAAGGCCGCGTCCGAGAACACCATGTAGGGCGACTGCATCCAGACCGAGCGCTCTGCTGCGCCCACCGCGCCGATCAGACATCGCGCGACGCTCGGCGCGGCGCTGTCGATCGACGGCTTGCCGGGCACGTCCACCCAGAGCGCGACCTCGTCGACGTCGTAGTAGCGGAGCCCGGGGCCACCGCCGCCGAGCCGCGCCTCGACGCCTCGCAGGAGGTCGGCGACGCCGAGGTCTTCGGGCCCGAACGGCCAGCTCCGCTCCGCGGTCTGCCGCGCCGCGGCCACGTCCCGCAGCTCTGCTGCCGGGACGCTCAGCGTGTGGCTCCAATAGTCGTCGAAGCTCGCGGCCATGCGCTCTACGACCGGGCCTTCGACCACGACGTCGCGGTCCCGGTAGACGAGCCGCGGGTCCATGTCGAAGTAGCTGTCCTGATAGTTGCGCCCGCCACAGACGGCGACCTCGCCGTCCACCACGACGAGCTTGTTGTGCATGCGTTGGTTGCAGCCGTCGAAGTCGGTGAGCATCGCGCCGAGGCGGTCGAGCGCGCCTTCGGCGAGGTTGCGGGACTCCGGCGAGTAGAGCCGAAGCTCGAAGTTGGGATGCGCGAGGCAGACGCGCGCAGCCTGCGCGGGCTGCTCTGCGGTGAACATGGCGTCCGCCAGCACGCGCACCGCGACGCCCCGCCTCGCCGCCCGGACCAGCTCGTGCAGCAGCAGCCGCGTCGTCGGCTGGTCGTCGAGGATGAACGTCTGGACGCAGATCGACCGCTGCGCGGCCCGGAAGCTGCGCACCCGGTAGTCCAGGGCGTCTCGGCCTGTGTCGAGGACCGCGAGCCGGTGCGGCGCCAGCACGCGACCTTCGAGATGCGGCGCCGCCGCGACCGTCTCGCGCAGCCACGGCCCGTAGCTGCTGCAGCTCGCGGCGACGAGCGACAGCGCAGCGGCGACGCAGCACCTGCTGGCCTGTGTGCACTTCACCACGACATTCGTAGCCCGACCGCGCGCGCTGGCGAAGGAGCATCCACGAGACCGGCAGGCAGTTCGCCTGTTCTTGCTGGCGCCGGTCGTGGTCTCGTCGGAGACTCCGTCCCGTGCTCGACTCCAGCGCGATTCGTGAGTGTGCCCCGCCCGTCACGCCCGGGCGCGCGCCCAGCCACAGGAGGCTCGCCCGATGAGCCTCGGGGACGCAGAGCCAGGCGCCGCAGCGACGCCGCCCTCGGCGGCAGACGAGATCCTGCACACCGACGAGCTGGTCAAGGCCTACCGCGGCCGCCGCGTCGTCGATCAGGTCAGCCTGAGCGTGCGCGAGGGCGAGATCGTCGGCCTGCTCGGCCCCAACGGCGCCGGCAAGACGACCACGTTCCGGATGGTCGTCGGCATGGTCACGCCCGACCAAGGAACGGTCACCCTCAACGGCGAAGACGTCACCAAGCAGCCGATGTACCGGCGCGCGCGCCGCGGGCTGGGCTACCTCGCGCAGCAGGAGTCGGTGTTCAAGAAGATGTCGGCGATCGACAACATCCGCTGCGTGCTCGAGGCGCGCGGGATGAAGCGCGCGGCCCGCGAAGAGCGCGCCGCAGAGCTGATGCAGGACCTGCAGCTGACGCACGTCGCCGACTCGATCGCGGAGACGATGTCCGGCGGCGAGAAGCGCCGCCTGGAGATCGCGCGCGCGCTCGCGACCGAGCCGCGGCTGCTGCTGCTCGACGAGCCGTTCGCCGGCGTCGACCCGATCACGGTCGAGGAGATCCAGCAGATCCTCGCCGCGCTCGCGCGCTCGGGCATCGCGATCCTGATCACCGAGCACAACGTGATCGCGACGCTGCGCATCACCCACCGCGCCTACATCATCAACCAGGGCAAGGTGATCGCGAACGGCGACGCCCAGACGGTGGTCGCCGACGAGCAGGTCCGCAGGGTCTACCTGGGCAGCTCGTTCGGCGAGGGCATCACCGAAGAAGAAGAGCGCGGCCTCGAGCTCGACTAGCCGTCGGCGAGGCGCGCGCCCTCCGTCCCCAGCGGTTAGCCCTGCAGCAGCTGCAGCGCGGCCTGCGGCTGCGAGTTGGCCTGCGAGAGGATCGAGATCGACGCCTGCTGCAGGATGTTGTTGCGCGTCAGCTGCGCGGTCTCGAAGGCGACGTCGACGTCGCGGATCCGGCTCTCGGCCGCCGAGAGCGACTCGGAGGTGACGCCGAGGTTGGCGATCGTCGACTGCAGGCGGTTCTGCAGCGAGCCGAAGCGGCCGCGCAGCTGCGAGACGTCGTTGATGGCCGTGTCGATCTGCGCGATCGCGAACGCGGTGTCGCCGCCCGAACCGACGTCCACCGTAGACAGCCCGAGCGTGGTCGTCAGCGCCGGCGTCAGCGACACGTCCAGCTGGTCGATGCCGGCCGTCGTGTTGATGCCGACCTGGAACGTGACCGAGGTCGACGAGCCGTCGAGCAGCCGGATGCCGTTGAACTCGGTCGACTGGGCGATCCGGTTGATCTCGTTGACGAGGCTGTCGAACTCCTCCTTGATGGTGTTCTTGTCCGCCGTCGAAGACGAGCCGTTGGCCGACTGGATCGCCAGCTCGCGCAGCCTCACGAGGATGTTGCTGACTTCGTTCAGCGCGCCCTCGCCGACCTGGACGAGCGAGATGCCGTCGTTGGCGTTGCGCGAGGCCTGCGACAGCGAACGCACCTGCGAGCGCAGACGCTCCGAGATCGCGAGGCCCGCCGCGTCGTCGGCGGCGGTGGAAATGCGCAGACCCGTCGACAGACGCTGGTAGTTGCGCGCGAGTCGACCGGTGACCTGCGAAGTGTTCCGCTGGGCGTTGATCGACGCGATGTTGGTGTTGACTCTCAGTCCCATGGCTCTCCCCTTTGCCTTTGCTTGATTCGCCGTGAGGCGGAGCCGGCTTCGATCACGCGGCTCACGCTGATGCTCGGAGCCGCCGCGCGCCGCTTTAGCCGGCCAGGCGAGAAAAGCCCGGTGCCAGGGCCGGCTCGGGGACACTGCCTAAGGGAGACCTAGCGGAGCCGGCGCGCCGCGAGCTCCGCAGCCAGCCGGTTGCCGACCATGCGCGCCTGGGCCTGCACCTGCGACCAGACGTGCTTGGCGGCGGCGGCGTCCGTGAGGTCGAGGCTGCTGGCGCGCAGCACGTTGGCGAGCAGCGGGTCCCCGAGGTCGAGCCACCGCCGCCCGGCCGCCTCCAGCTCGCCAGCGCGCGCCAGCGCGTCCTCGTGTTCCTCGAACGGCGAGCGCTGCTCCAGCGCCAGCGCAGCGAGGCATCCCGCGACCCGCCCGCGCAGCGCTGCGCCCTCGGCGAGCGCCGCCGCCCGGGCCAGCGCGTGCTCGCGCTCCTTCTGGTCCAGGTCGCCGTCGGCGAGCTGCTCGATGCACCCTTCGAGGTCGGGAGAGGGGTAGCGGGTCGCGGCCGCCCAGCCCAGCCCCGTGGCGACCACGAGCAGGAACGCCGCGAGCGGCTTGGTCAGCAGTCGTTCGGCCGGGGTCTCCGTCATGGTCGCTTGCTTGGGCTACCGTAAGCGCCATGCCAAGGCGAGCGGGAGGGCTTCCGAAGGTTGGCAAATCTGCTACTGTCGCGTCCGGACAAGCACGCCCCCCTACCTGCCCAGGCTGGGCCGCATCCTGCAGCGAAACCGTCATTTGCGTCCGAGCGCAAGCAGCTGCCGGGTCCGGTAGGACCGTGAAACGTGAGCCAAATGGCAGCCAAGACCACGACCCCATCCCGCAAGGCGAAAGCGACCCAGACGACCGCGATGGCGATATCGATTGGCCATTCCAGCTC
>CAZTQF010000048.1:0-10139 GCA_964615255.1 uncultured candidatus Brocadiaceae bacterium
GAGCAGGAGACGCTCGAGAACGTCATCAAGGCGCGCCAGCAGGCGGTCGACCTGCAGAACGCCGGCAACATCGGCGAGCTGATGAAGGCCGACGGCGCGCTGACCCAGACGCTCGGCCGCCTGTTCGCGGTCGCCGAGGGCTACCCGGACCTGAAGGCCAACCAGAACATGCTCCAGCTGCAAGAGGAGCTGGCGTCGACCGAGAACCGCATCGGGTTCGCGCGTCAGGCCTACAACGACGCCGTCATGAAGATGAACAACGGCATCGAGCAGTTCCCGTCGAACATCATCGCCGGCATGTTCCAGTTCAAGCAGGGGGAGTTCTTCGAGGTCGACTCTCAGGAAGAGCGCAAGGCGGTCAAGGTCTCGTTCTGATGGCGTCGCCGACGCGGGTCGTGCTGCTCACGGGCGCCGCGGAAGAGCTGGGCGCCGCCGTCGCCGCCGCGGCGTTCGACGCCGGCGCCAAGGTCGCGGCGGTCGCCGCGCGGCCGTGGCAGGTCGATCGGCTGCGCGATCAGCTGGGCACCGAGCGCGCGCTGCCGGGGCTCGTCCCGCACGGCGACGCGCAGGCCGCGGCGGGCTTCGTCAAAGGGGCGCAGGACGCGCTCGGCCCGATCACCGACGTGGTCTGCGCTTCGGTGCGGATCGTGGCTGCGCGCGCTGGCGAGGAGCCCGGCGGGGACCTCGAAGAGCTCCTCGACGTGAACCTGCGCGCGAACACCACGGTCGTCCGCGCGGCGCTCCCTTCGCTCCGTCGTCGCGCCGCCGGCCGCCTGGCGCTCGCCGCCTGGACCGACGACCTGTCGCGCGCTTCGGCGACCTGCCGCGCCAGCCTGGCCGCGGTCGACGCGTTCGCCGTCGCGCTGCGGGACGACCTCTCTTCTGCAGGCGTAGCGGTCGCCCGGATCAGCGCGACCGCGTCGGCGGCGCAGTGGCTCAGCCAAGAGTGGCGCTGATGCTCGGGTTCGGTCGCTGCGCCGGGGGGCTGTCGCCCGGCTGCGCGGAGGGCTACAAGCAAAGGACATGACGAGGCACTTCGGCCGGGCGCAGCGCGGTGCGCGGAGCGCAGCCTTCGGGCTGGGCCTGCTGGCCACGGTCTGCGCGCAGGAGCCCGCGGACGCGCGGGCGGCGATCGAGCGGTGGCTCTCGTCCGAGCACAACTCGGAGCAGCTGATGGCCGAGACGGTCGAGGCCGTCTGCGACGCCGAAGACGGCCTGGCGATCCTCGGCGGGATGCAGGCGGACGCCGCGGCGTCGCCCGACGCGCCGCGCAGCAAGGGTCTCCGGAGCCTCCGCGTCAAGGTCGCGCTCGAGCACCTCCGCCGAACCCACAAGAGCGGCATGACCTTCGTGGGGCAGTACGCTGGCCTCGCGCCGCTGCAGCCGTGGGTCGGACCGTTCCTCTTCGACCTGCTGCTCGAGACGCCGGAGTGGTACCCGTACACGTTCCGTGAGCGGCTGGTCCCTGCGATCCGCGACCTGCAGCGCCAGCTGCCTCCGGCCGAGCGCGTCGCGGGCCTGGTGAGGCTCGTCGAGGACAGCAGCGAGTCCTCGGCGCTCCGCCGTGCCCTGGCCGCTGCGCTGTGGCAGTGGGGCAAGAAGCGCCACGCCGAGGCCTTCGTCCGCGCGCTCCAGCAGAAGACCGTCGAGGGCGACGGCGAAGACCGCGTCTACGCGACGCTCGAGCTCGCGGACTACTTCAACACCCTCCGCGAGTACAAGCGCGCGGCCCAAGCGCACCGCGCGGCCCAAGCGCTGGCGCGCGGCGCAGACGTCGAGCTGCTGCCGGTCGCTTGGTACTCGGCGGCGTGCGTGCACGCGCTCCTCGGCGAGCTAGAGCGCGGGATGGCGGCGCTCGAGCGGTGCGCCAGGATGCACGCGTCGCCCGACCTCGACGCGAGCCGACGGCTCGAGCGCAAGCTCTTCGAGAACGACCCGGAGATCGCGCTGCTCCGCGCCGACCCGCGCTTCTCCGCGCTGCTCGCGCTCGCCTTCGGCCCGGACGACCCCGACCGCGAAGGCGGCGGTCGCTGACCGGGGCCTGCTGCGTTGAGCCTACCGTTCGCGTTCCTGGCCGGCCTGTTCGTCGTCGTCGGCAACTGCGAGCTGGGCGACGTGCTCCCCGGCGAGGGCGTGCTCGACGACCTGATCTGGACCTCGTGCCTGCTGGTCCTCCCGTGGGCGCTCGCCGCGTTGGCGCGATCGACGGCGGCGCGCGCGCTGCTCACGGCGCGCCCTGCGCCGGTGTCACCGCGCCTCCTGCTCCGTCTCTCGGCGCTGGCCACGCCGCTGGTGCTGCATGCGGTGTTCGCGCTGGGCGCCTACGGCGACTGGATCGACCGGATCGCGCCGGGCAGCCACGCGCTGCGGGTGGCGCTGGCCCTGCTGCCGCTCTACGCCGTCGAGCTGCCGCGGCTCGCTGCGTCGACGTGGGCCGAGGCGCTCGTCGAGGTCGGCTTCGGCGCGCGGCCGCCGCTGCCCGTCTCGCCGATGTTCCTGCCGCGCTGGGGCGACGTGCGCGGCCTGGTGCGCTTCCGCTACGGCTGGCCGCTGCTCGTGCTGGCGCCGGCGTTGCTCTACGGCGTGGGCGCGGACCTGCTCGCGCTCTGGCGCCCTGCCTTCGTGTTCGTGCTGGCGTCCGCCGCGGGGATGTCGCTGGCCGCGATGGTCTTCCTGGTCCTGGTCGCAGCGGCGCTGCCCTGGTGGTTCCGGGTCGCGTTCGGCGTCGCGCGGCAGTTTCCGGAGCCGGCCGGCGAGATGCTGCGCGAGACCGCCGCGCGGCTCGAGTTCTCACCGCAGCGGCTGTTCGTCCTGCACACCGGCGAGCGCGCCGTCAACGCGATGATGGTCGGTCCGCTGCCGACGGGGCGCCTGCTGTGCTTCACCGACGGCCTGCTCAACGCGCTCGACCCTCGCTCGTTGACGGGGGTGCTCGCGCACGAGGTCGGCCACGCCCGCATGGGCCACCCGGGCACGCTGGCGCTCTTGGGCTTCGTCGTGCCGGTCATGCTGCTGTCGCCGCTCCGACTGCTGGATGACGGCGGAGGTGACGGGCTCGCGCTCGGCGTGGGCATGTTGGGCCTGCTGCTGCTCGTCTGGTTGGCGCTCCAGGCGCTCGCGCGGCGCTTCGAGCACGAAGCAGACGTCGCCTCCGTGCGCGTCTTGGGCGCCGAGCCCTGCAGCCGCGCGCTGCGCGCGGTGACGCGCACGACGCTGCCGACGCGCACCTCTCTGCGGAGCCGGTTCATGAGCTTTCACCCCGACGAGCGCGCTCGGCTGGAGACCATGAAGCGCTACGAGCAGGACCTGGAGTTTCGCGCCCGCTTCGACCGCGGCAGCGTGCGTCTCCGTCGGGTCCTCGCGCTCGCCGTCGCGATCGCGGTCGCGGTCGGCGTCTCGTCCTGGGCCCTGGACTGGCCCCGCGAGCGGGTGCTCGTGAGCTTCTACCGCGGGGACTTCGTCGGCGCGCGGCGCTCTTTGGAAGCGGCAGGCGAGCTCCCGCCGCGCTGGCAGGAGACGATGACGCGGATCGAAGAACAGCTCGACGCGGCCGACCAGCTCCAGCCGGGCCTCGAGGACTGGGAGAGCGTCGAGCGCGCGCTCGTCCCTCGCGCGTGGCAGCGCGGCGAAGAGGTGCTGCTGGCCGAGGGTCCAGCTGCCGCGCACCGTTGGTTCACGCTCGCCGTGACGGCGATGCCCTCGGTCTCGACGACCGAGCGAGCGATCCAAGAGTACTGCGCTGCGGCGGCCGCGCAGGACCCCGACCGCGTGCTGCGGCTCGGGCGGATCGTGCTCCGGCGCGGCGCCCCGCAGACGCTGCGCGAGGTCTTCCGCGGCTATCAGTAGCGGTTGACCTCGACCGCCCAGGTCATCTCCTTCTTCCAGACCTCGTTGCCGTAACGGTCGAACTCACGCACGCGGGTGTTCTCCGCGACGATGGTGTTGCCGTTGGGCAGGCGGTCGGCGTCCGACGGGGAGCTGAGGTCGGACAGCTCGAAGACGACCTTGCCTTCGCGATCGATCTCCATCACGGCGCCCTTGTTGCGCAGCGTGACCAGCGTGTTGCCGTTGGGCAGGCGGTCGGCGTCGTGCGCGTTCGGCAGGCCCTTGCCTTCCCACACGACCTCGCCAGCAGGGCTCACCTCCAGCACGCGGTCCTTCAGCACGTCGGCGATCAGCGTGTTGCCGTTGGGGAGGCGGTCGACGTCGAACGGTCGGATCTCCTCGTCGTAAGACCAGACGATCTTGCCGTCCTTGTCGATCTCGATGACGCGGCTGGCGAAGGTGTCGGCGATCAGCGTGTTGCCGTTGGGCAGGCGGTCGGCGTCGTAGGGGTTCTTGAGCTCTTCGAACTGCCACACGGTCTCGCCCTGTCGGTTCACCTCCTGCACGCGGCTCACCGAGAACTCGGTGATCAGCAGGTTGTCGTTGTCCAGGCACTCGGCGTCCCAAGCGCCGAAGATCTCCTCCAGCACGAAGACCTCTCGGCCCTGGTCGTCGACCTCGACGATCCGGTTGTCGCTGTAGTCGGCGATCAGCGTGAAGCCCCACATCGCGCCGCCGCCGACGCCGAGCTCGGCGTGGCGGACCTGGGACCAGGGCACCGTCGCGGCGCCCAGCAGCGGCGACGACGTCGCCACGCTGGCCGACGACATCGCCGCGACAAAGCAGATCAACCGCTCGCCCGTCACGAGATCGAGCCGCGCGTAGCTGGTCGCGTCGGGCTCCGTGATGCGCGGCCGCGTGAACAGCACGCCCGCGATGTCGGCGACCGTGATTTCGCGCGCCGCGCCGTCATCGGGCTCCAGCACGACGCGGCCCTCGTCGAGCCGCACGATCTTCCCGTCGAGGATCTCGCCCGAGCGGAGGCGGACCCGGTCGTGGTCCACGGACGCGCCGACGAGGCGGTCGAGCCCGGCGTCGAACGCCATGCCCTGGACCTCGCTGCGCGGCAGCGACAGGTCGCCGAAGAGACCGGACCTCAGCCGGACGTGCTCGCTGTCCACGCCGAGCACCTCGCCTGCGACGCGGCTGCCCTGGTTGAGGAACACCATCGTCTGCGCCGTGCGCGCGAGCGCGTGGTCGGCGAAGTCGAACGTCGCGCAGTCGCTGAAGGACAGCTCGACCTCGTCTGCGCCGACGAACGCTCCCTGGATCGTGAACGAGTCGCCGACCATGGCGCCGAGCGTGCCCTTTGCCTGCTCTCGCTCGGGGAGCGTCAGCGTGGCCGTCGCGGCGTCGCCGCCCGCGGGGAGCGCGACCTTCGCCCCGGCGGCGACGACCGCGTCGGGGTGCGCGCCGAGCGCCTCGATCAGCGCCTGCGCGCCGGCGTCCTCGCGCGTCCGCAGGGCGCGCAGCATGCTCATCGCTTCGGTGCGGTTCAGCTCGACGCCTGCCAGCGGCTCGGGCAGGTCGCCGCCGAGCAGCAGCGCGCGGCAGTATCCGAGCGCGACGTCGGATCGCATGCGCGCGAGCGCGCTGAGCGCGATCGTCCGGTGCAGGCCTGCCTTGAAGCGGACCATCGGCGCGACGGCCCTGGCCTCGTCGTCGCCGCCGTGCCTCCCAAGGGCGCGGATGGCGCCGCCCGCGATCGACGGGTCGGTGTGGCCGAGCGCGCTCCGCAGGGAGCGCAGCAGGCGCGGGTCGGGCCGGAGGTAGCCGGCGAGCCGCACCAGCCCCTGCAGCATGCGGCGCTCGCGGTCCTCCTGTTCGGTGCCCTTGGCCGCGAGCGCGTCGAGGATCCGAGAGCAGCGGATGTTCTGCTCCAGGACCTCGTACTCGTCACGGCGCTTCTCGATCACGCCGAGCGCGCGGCCCCCGATCTCGATCAGGGTCCGCTCGGCGCGCTCGCGCACCTTCCAGCTCGGGTCGCAAAGCTCCTCGAGCAGCCGGTCGATCTTCAGCCGGTACTCGCGGTAGTCCCCGTGCAGCCTGGCGGCGATCGGCGTCAGCGCCTGCTCCTGTTGCGCGAGCAGGCTGCCGACCTGCTCGATCTGGGCGGTCAGCGACGGCGACTGGAAGCCCTTGGACTGCGCGACGAGCTGTTCGTCGGTCCAGTCCTGCGCAGGGAGACCGACGGCCGCGAGCGCGCCGATCGTGAAGAGACGCCGAAGGGACGAAGGGGTCATGCGCGGTCGAGTCTAGGCGTTGGCGGCGCTCGGTCGCGGTCCGATCCGAGGACGAGCGGCGCAGCGGCGTCTACGCAGCAACGTGCTAGGGACTTCGGAGTTCAGCGCCCGGGAATGGGTTGGGACCACTCGCCGTCGGCTGCGGGAACTCGTAGAGTCGGTCAGAACCCCCATCGCGCTGCCGTCGTTGCGACCGGTCCCCGGTCCGCTCGCGTCAGATCTCCCTACGCTCCGAAGCCTGTGTCGCTGTCCACGCCTGTCCTGACGCGAGCACTCGCGTGCGCTGCGCTCTCGGCGATCGCCGTGACGGCGCAGCAGGTCCGCGTCGCGCCGCAGCTGGGCGTGCTGGCGCCCGTCGGCGGGGAAGCCTCCGACGAGGACTCGGGGACGGCCGTCGAAATGTTCGAGAACCCCAATCTCGACAACTACTTACGACGATCGAGGTCGTTGCTGGAGCGGCAGGACTACACGGGCGCCATCGAGCTGCTCCAGGACGTCATCGAGGGCAAGACCGTGGAGGTCGTGGCGGTGCGGACGGGTGACGACGGCGGCCCCGAGGAGCCGGGCGAGCCCGGCCCGCCGGCCCCGGATGCAGGCTCAGGCGCCGCGCCGCTCAGCGCCCGCAACGCCGTCTTCAGCCAAGACGGTCGGCTCTACCGGCCGGTACGGCGCCTCTGCCACGAGCTGCTCGCCGAGATGCCCGCCGTCGGCGTCGAGCTCTACCGGACCGCCTACGAGTTCGCGGCAGGCGAGCTGCTGACCGAGGCGCTCGCGTCGGGGTCGACGGCCGCGCTCGAGCAGGTCGCGAACCGCTACTTCATCACGCTCCCGGCGGGCCGCGCGATGGTCGAGCTCGCCGACCGTCTGATGCACGCCGGCCGCTACCGCGCGGCGGTCCAGGTGCTGCGCGACCTGCTGGAGGTCTACCCGCAGGAGAACCGCGCCAGGCTGGGGATCCGCGACGTGTGGTGCGAGTTCAAGATCGTGCTCTGTCTCCGGCTGGCGGGCGAGCTCGACACGGCTCGCGAGGAGGTCTCTGCGCTGTCCGCCGAACACGCCGAAGAGTCGCTGCGGATCCTCGGTCAGCTCGAGTCGGTCCGCGACCTGCCTGCCAGCGCGCTGTTCGCGCGCGACACCGTCGCGATCGCCTCGGGTCCGGCTGCCGGAGTGGGCGCCGCGAGCTGGCTGGCGGACGATGGCGGACCGCTCGTGCCGCTCTGGCAGTACCGGTTCGAGGACCCGGAGCCCTACCGCGACCCCAAGCCCAGCAACAAGGGCCGCAGCGGGATCTGGATCGACAGCGGCCCGCGGTCGACCCAGATGCCGTTCGCCAACCGCTACGGCCCGGCGACGTGGGTCGCGTTCGGCGACGAGCGACGCGGCGACGTCGTCGAGCCGCGCGCGCTCTACCTCGAACACTTCCGCCTGCGCATGAGCGACGCCTCGTCCGGCCTGCTGCTGCAGGCCGCGGACGGAGAGCTCGCGCCGCCGAAGCCGCGCGAGAACCACCCGCGCGTGCGGGTCGCCGCGGCAGACCACGCGCTGCTGCGCCCGGTCGAAGACGAGCGTCGCCGCTACGTCGTGCTCGGCCACGCGGGGAGCACCACCAGCAGCGACGCGCCGCTCAAGGCCAGCGAGCTGGTCGCCTACGACCGCGCGTCCTGGGAGCGGTCGTGGACCTCGACCGAGTGGCTCGAAGGCGAGGACGGGCTGCGCGACGTGACCTTCCTCGCTGCACCGACCGTGTTCGGAGAGCGGCTGCTGCTGCCGGCGCAGCGTCGCGGCGCCTACACGCTGGAGTGCCTCGACCGCAGCACCGGCCGGCCGCTGTGGCACACGCCGCTGCACGCCGGGGGTTCGAGGTTCTTCAAGGCGCCGGGCGTGCCCGTCGCGGTCCGCGGCGGGGTCGCTTTCATCGCGACCAACGCCGGCTGCCTCGCGGCGGTGGACGCGTTCGCGGGCGACCTGAAGTGGATCCGGCGCTACGAGCGCGTCGACCCGGTGCACAAGAGCCGCCGCCGGCGCAGCTCCGCCTCGCAGGGCAAGCAGCAGGGCTTCGGCTACCGGCACCAGTTCACGCAGGCGGCGCTCGAGAGCTTCGAGCCGTCGGACCTGGTCCTGCACGAGGGCTGCGTCGTGTTCGCGCCGTGTGACGGCGACGTGCTGATGGCGCTCGACAGCGCCACCGGCGAGCCCGTCTGGATGTTGGACGCCAACACCCACCACGCGCCCTACGGCCGACTGACCCAGGTGATCGGCGCCGACGCAGGGCGGCTGTTCGTTGCGTCGCGGACCCACGTCGTCTGCGTCGAGCTCGAAGGCGGCCTGGTCCGCTGGATGCAGAAGCTGCCGACGTGGCGCGGCTCCAAGCACTCGGGCCGCGGCCGCGGCGCCGTCGTCGGCGACCTCGTCGTACTGCCGAACCTGCGCGAGCTGCTGGTGTTCGACGCGGACAACCGCGCGCCGATGCGACGGCTGCCGCTGCCGCCGTTCGACCAGGGACGCGAGCCGCTGCAGGGCCCCTGCAACGTGGTCGCGCACGGCCCCTGGCTGGCCGTCGGCTTCCAGGGCGGCGTCGAGGTCTACAGCACCGCTGCTGCGCTGACCGCCTTGGCCGACCGCGCCCCCGACCCGCTCCGCCGCGCGGCCTACCTCGCGAAGAGCGGCGACGCTTCGGCTGCAGAGGCGGTCCTCGCGGCCGCGGTGTCCGAGGACGGCGACGAGCGCCGCCGCGCGCGCGCCGGCCGGCAGCTGCTGTCGATGGTCCGAGCGCGCGCGGTCCGCGTCGCGGCTGCGGGCGACCTGAGCGCAGCCCTCAACGCGCTCGACCGCGTGCAAGGGCTGTTGGCGGAGCGAGAGCTGCGCCTTCGCTGGCACCTCGCGCGCGTCGAGGTATGCAAGGCGGTCGGAGACCTCCGCGCACACGAAGCCGAGCAGCAGCGGCTCTACGACTACATGGAAGGACGTGGATGATGCAGACCCTGGTGATCCCGTTCGCGGCGGCCGCAGCGCTCACGGCGCTCTCCCTCCCTGCGCAGCAGGGCAACTACCCGCCGGGCGTGACCGCAGAGGTGCACGCTGCGATCCAGAGCGGCCTCCAGTGGCTCTCCAAGAATCAGGCCAACGACGGCAGCTGGCGCAACTCGGGCGGCTACGGCAGCTATCCGGCGGCGATGACCGGCCTCGCGGGCATGGCCTTCGTCGCCAGCGGCTCGACGCCGACGCGCGGCCGCTACTGGCGCGAGGTCCGTCAGAGCGCGAACTTCCTGTTGAAGAACGCCGACCCCAACAACGGCGTCATCTCGGTCCCGGCAGAAGAGGGCCGCAGCATGTACGGCCACGGCTTCGCGACGCTCTACCTCGCGAGCGTCTACGGCATGGAGGAGGGGCTGCGCAAGCGCGAGCGGCTCAAGCGCGCGCTCGACAAGGCCGTCGGCCTGATCGCGTCGGCGCAGTCCACGGCCGGCGGCTGGATCTACACGCCCGACTCCAACAGCGACGAGGGCAGCGTGACCGTGACGCAGATCCAGGCGCTCCGCGCCTGTCGGATGGCCGGGATCGTCTGCGACAAGAAGGTCATCGACAAGGCCGTCGACTACATCAAGCGCTGCCAGAACGCCGACGGCAGCATCCGCTACAGCCTGCGGTCGGGCGGCGACGGTCGGCCCGCGATCACGGCCGCAGGCGTGGCCGTGCTCTACAACGCGGGCGTCTACGACGACCAGCCGTTCGTCGACAAGGCCGTCCAGTTCTGCAAGAAGCACATCAAGGTGTCGGTCAACAGCACCGGACACCACTACTACGCCCACCTCTACTGGGCGCAGGCGCTCTACCAGCGCGGCGGCGACGACTGGGACGATTACTACCAGCAGGCCTGCAAGTACCTGCTCCGCCAGCAGCGCAAGGACGGCAGCTGGCAGGGCGACGGCGTCGGCACCGTCTACGGCACGGCGATCGCGCTGACGATCCTGCAGCTCCCCTACTCGTATGCGCCCATCTACCAGCGCTGAT
>CAZTQF010000049.1:0-10119 GCA_964615255.1 uncultured candidatus Brocadiaceae bacterium
TGAGCACCAGCTCGTCGAACGCGCCGCTGGCGCGCCGCAGGCACTCGTCGAGGAAGCGCTCCTCGTCGCGCGCGATCATGCACAGCGTGACCTTCGGCGCGCGCCCCGCCCAGGGCGCGGGCGGAACCTCCGACGCGACGGCCGGGTCCTCGGGCTCGGCGCCGACCCCGGACCAGCGGTCCAGGAGCTCGCGTGTGTCCTGCGCGAACTGCTCGGGCGACTCGATCGGAGCAGGCGGCGCCTGCAGCGCCGCGTCGACGGCCCAGGCAGGCGGCAGCTTGCTGTCGAGGCGCATCGCGTAGTCCTCCAGCGCGACCTGGGTGTTGACGGTATGCTCGCATATCGGGCCGACGAGCAGCGCGTCGAGGCGCGGCATCATCAGCCCCGCGACGTCGCCCGCGGCCGCGCGCGCGCCGCCCGGGGCAGGCGCGACCACGCCGACGCCGGCGCGCGCTGCCATCGCGTCGAAGCCGACCGCGTCCGGGCGGGTGCCTGCGCGCAGGAACCAGACCACGTCACCGCGCGCCGCGGCGACGCAGCGATTCCACTGCGCGCGCTCGCCGACGGCGTCGGACGTGACCACCTCCCAGTCGTCGGGCAGGAAGGCGCGGACCGCGGCCTCGGTCTCGGCGCGCGCGCGCGCGTCGCCGCCCGCTACGAGGACCGAGCCCGCGAGCGAAGCGGTCTTCTCGCACTGCAGCCAGAACCGCGCGGCGGGCTGGCGGCCGAGCCAGTCCACGGGCATCAGGCCCGCCCGGAACAGGCTCTCGGGCAACGTCGGCGAGAACTCTTCGGCCCCCGACGGCACCGACACCACGTCGCGGACCAGCAGCCCGGCCGCCGACGCCGCGGACAGCGCGCGCCGGAGCAGCATCGGCTGCGACGGGTCCCGCTGGCTGCCGACCGGATCGAAGCTGCCGGGGCGGCCTTCGACGACCACGCGCAGCATCCGCGGGCTCTGGAGGTTGTCGACGTCGAGCAGCACCGTGCCGCCGTCGCGCAGCCGCTCCGCGAAGCCGGCGAAGGCGTCCTCGGCGCGGCCCATCGACTCCGTGAACGCGCGGACCTCGACCAGGTCGAGCGGCGTCGCGCGGCCCGGAGCGGCGCGCCAGGTCTGCAGGTCGCGGGGCAATTGCAGCGCCGCGGCCGCTTCGGGGATCAGGCTCCCCCACCCCGCCACGGGGCCCAGGAAACCGGTCGCCAGGTTGTCTCCAGATCGGACCATTGCTCTGCCGGTGCGGACGGACCGTCCAACACCGCCACACCATCGGCACAGTTGGTCCAGCAACTTCAGTCGGCCATGATGTGGGCGTTTCAGCCCCCTGGCCGATGACGACCCGCGAACCTCTCGAGTCTGAGCTCAAGCGCCGCACCCGGTTCGGCGCGCTGCGGCACATCGCCGCCTGCAGCTCTACGCAAGACCTTGCAGAAGAAGCGACTACGGAGATCGGAGGGGCTCCGCACGACGCCGTCTTCTGGGCGGATCACCAGGAGCGGGGCCGCGGCCGACAGCAGCGGGTCTGGCACGATGAGCCCGGGCTCGACCTCGCGGTCACGTTCCGCGCGTCGCTGGACCTCGCGGACCCCGTCGCGCTCCCCGCGGCGCTGCCGGTCGCCGTGCTGCAGGCCTGCGCGCCGTTCACGCAGGCCGCGCTGCGGATCAAGTGGCCCAACGACGTCTACGCCGGCGGCTGCAAGCTCGCGGGCGTGCTGGTCGACCGCGACAGCGCCCGACCGCGCACCTACCGCATCGGCGTCGGGCTCAACGTCAACCGCAGCACGTTCCCCGACGACCTCGCCGCGCCGGGCACGTCGCTCCGGCTGCTCGCCGGCCGCGAGCTCGACCGCGAAGAGGTCCTGCTCGCGCTGGCGGTCGCCGTCGACGCCGCGCTGACCGCGATCGCGCCGGGCGGGGACCGGCGCAGCCACGAGGCCGCGTTCCGCGAGCGGCTGGAGCTGCTGGGCCGCGAGGTGTCGGTCACGGCGGGCGAGGAGGTCACCGGCACGTTGACGGCGATCGACTTCGAGCGGCTGGTGCTCGACGGCGACCGCGCGCTGCCGCTCGCGATCGTCACGCGGCTCGCGCCGCAGACCGCCTAGGCGGCCGTTACGCGCTGCCGGCGGTCTCGAACGCAGCGAGCAGCCGCGCCTCGAGCATCGGGGCACGCGTCGGCGGCGGGCCGCTCAGGAGCCGCGCCGCCAGCTGCTGGTCGCCGTCCTCCGAGCGCAGCAGCGGCAGCCCCTTTGCCTGCAGCCACGCGTTCATGCCGAGCCACGCGATCACCACGTTGAAGTCCGGGAACGGCGCGATGCGCGCGAACCGCCAAAAAAGTCGGAACCCCTGGCGCACGGGGTGCATGCCGTTGAAGGCGATCGGCGCGTCGCGGAAGCAGCGCTTGCTGTCGAACGAGTCGACCAGGAACCGCAGCTGCTCGGGGTCGGGGTAGTTCACGTAGAGCAGCGCGTCCCAGGGCTGGCCGCGGCGCAGGTCGTTGTTGCGGAACCGCGGGAGCTCCTCGGTCATCGCGCGGAACAGGTCGACCAGGAACCAACCGTCGGGCGGCAGGCACTGCGCTGCGCGCTCGCGGATCATCCTCAGGCAGCGCCGCAAGCCGAGCAGCAGCCGGTGCTCTTGCGAGAGCCGGGAGAGACCGCACGCGCGGCCCGCCAGCACGGCAAAGCCGTCCTCGTCTGTGACCGAGAAGCCACGCAGCCGCAGCAGCGAGATCAAGAACTCGGCGTCGCTGGGTGCTGGCCGCCGCAGCCCCTCGAGCGCCCGCTGCGCGCCCGCGAGCAGGTCTTCCTCGACCGGCTCTCCGACCAGCCGGCTCGCGAGCGCGAGGTCGATCTGGTCGAGCATCGAGACGTTGGGGTGCTCCTGCTGGTTCGTCACGCGTGGGTTTTTTCGGCATGATGCGGGCCCCGCATGGACACCAGCTCGACCGCAGAATCTCAGGTGCCGGACGCTCCCTTGCCACCGGCCCGTCGTCGCAAGGGCCGCCGCGCGTTCCTCGCGATCGCAGCGGCGCTCGGCCTGCTCGTCGCGGTCGCGCCGACGGTGCTGTCCCTCGGCGTGCTGCGCTCGATCGTCGAGACGCAGCTCGACCAGGCGACCCGCGGTCACGCGCGGCTGGAGACCGCCTCGTTCGGGTGGTTCTCGGGGCTCGAGCTTGGCGGCCTGCGCATCGACAACCCGCCGGGGTTCGCGACCGAGCGGCCGGCCGTCTCGTTCGCGCAGCTGCGCGCGGACGTCTCGGTCGGGGCGCTGCTGCTCGGCGCGCTGTCCGCCGAGGGCGAGATCGTCGGCCTCGAGGTGCACGTCGAGCAGCGCGAGGACGGCGCCACCAACCTGCAGGCGCTGTCGCGCGGCGACCGAGCGCCGACGACCCCCGACGAGACCGGCTCTCCCGACCCTGCTCCTGCGCCCACGGCCGAGACCGAGCCGCTGCGCTTCGCGCTCGACTTCCGCGTCCGCGACAGCGAGGTCACCGTCCGGCGCGCGGGCGAGCTGCTCGAGGCGCTGACCGGCCTGCAGCTGCACGTCGCGAGCGCGTCCGACTCCGACGCGATCGACGTGGACGTCGAAGGCGCCCTGCGCGCGGGCGACCTCGCGATCGCGCTCCACGTCGACCCGCCCGCGGAGACGACGAACGCGACGCTGACCGCGCACGGCCTCGACCTCGCTGCGTGGCGGCCGCTGCTGGACGCGCTGATGCCGGGGCAGTTCACCGCGCTGCGCGGCGAGGTCGAGGGCGACGTGACCGCCAAGCTGCACCGCGGGGACCAGGTCGAGCTCAAAGGAGACCTCGTCGTCGAAGCGCCGCGCGTCGCGGGACCGATCGTGCAGGGGATGGACCTGCGCAGCGCGCGCTGGCAGCTGACGCCTGTGTTGACGCTGGGCAGCGGCGCGTCGACCGACATCGACGCCTCGTCGTTCGCCGTCGACCTCGAGTGGCTGCGCCTGCACGGCGAGCCGGCGTCGGGCGAAGGGCGCGTCGCCATGCGCTACGACGTCGACGTCGCCGCGCTGGCCGAGTTCGGCGGACCGATCCCGGCGTTGCTCAAGGGTTCGGGCACCAAGCTCGACGGCAAGGTCGACGTGCCGACCGGCGAGCTGCCGACCGACATCATGGGCTGGGCCAAGGCGATCGCGGCGAGCGCCGACCTCCGGATCGAGGCCCTGGACCTCGGCGGCTTCTCGCTGCGCGACGTCGGCCTCGACCTCGACGTGCTGGGCGGCAAGCTGACCCTCGACACGACCCCCGACGCCAGGCTCGACGGCGGCGCGCTGGCGCTCTCTTTCGGCGTGGACCTCAACGACTTCGCCAACCTGCCGACGACCGCCTCGATCAAGTGGCAGGGCGGCAAGCTGACCGGCGGCGCGACCCGGTCGCTGCGCTACCTGATGCCGATGTTCGCGGGCCTCGACAGCGAGCTCGCCGACGTGCTGGGCGACGTCGACGTCGACCTGAGCTTCGCCGGCCCGGCGCGCAAGGACGACGCGGAGACCTGGCTGACGTGGCTCGACGGCTGGAGCGGCGACGGTTCGATCGGGCTCACCGGCGCCTCGTTCGCGCCGGCCCGCGGCCTCCAGGGGTTGTTGCAGCCGCTCGGCGCGCTGAGCGCCCGGTTCGCCCCCGTCGCAGCCGGCGGCAAGCTCAAGATCGACTCGCTGACGGCGCCGTTCTCCCTGAGCGAGGGCAAGCTGGCGACGCGCGGCGCCAAGTGGCTGGCCGCGGGCAAGGAGATCGGGCTCGACGGCACCGTCGGCCTGGACGGCGTCCTCGACTACTCGCTCGACTTCGCCGCGCTGCTGCGCGGACACAAGGACGGCGACCGCGTGCTCGCAGCGCTCGGCGGCAAGCTGCCCGGCGCGCGCCTGACCGGCAGCCTGGACGCGCCAACGCTCGGGCTACCCGAGGTCGGGGACATCGCGACCAAGCTGCTCGAGCAGCAGGGCAGACAGCTCCTCGAGGGCAACATCACGAGGGGCCTGGAGAGCCTGTTCGGCGGCCGCAAGAAGAAGAAAGACCGCGACTAGCCGACGCTACCGCTCGAGGTAGCGGTGGCTGACCGGCATGCGGCGGCCGCGCCAGCAGCGATCGCTCAAGCGGAGCGTCGGCGGGTACTGGTAGCGCTTCCACTCGCTGTTCTGGACCAGCCGGAACAGCCGCTCCACCTCCTCGCGCGCCATCTTGGTCCTGGCAGCGGTCGCCTCGACCGAGAGCTCCTCCTCGACCAGGCACTGCAGGACCGGGTCCAACGCGGCGTAGTCGGGGAGGCTGTCGGTGTCGAGCTGGTCCGGCCGCAGCTCGGCGCTGGGCGGCTTCTCGATCGAACGGGTCGGGATGCGCTCGCCGTCACGGTTGATCCAGCGCGCCATCTCCCAGACCTCGGTCTTCCACAGGTCCGCGATCGGGGCCAGCGCGCCGTTGGTGTCGCCGTAGATGGTGCAGTAGCCGACGGCGCACTCGCTCTTGTTGCCGGTCGTGAGCAGCAGCGCGCCGTGCTTGTTGGCGTAGGCCATCAGCAGCACGCCGCGCGCGCGGGACTGCACGTTCTCCTCGGCGAGCCCGGGCTCGGTCCCTTCGAAGACCGACGCGAGGGCGGCCTCGAACGCCCCCTGCAGGTCCGCGATCGGGAGCAGGTGGAACGCGACGCCCAGGTTCTCGGCGAGCGCCCGCGCGTCCGCGACGCTGTGGTCGCTGCTGTAGCGCGACGGCATGCCGACGCCGGTGACGTTCTCGGCGCCGAGCGCGTCGACCGCGAGCGCGGCGACCAGCGCCGAGTCGATGCCGCCCGAGAGCCCGAGCACGACCTTCGAGAACCCGAACTTGCGCACGTAGGCGCGGATGCCCTGCACGCACGCCGCGCGCTGCATCGCGACTCTCGGGGTGTCGACCAGCTGCTCCCGCCAGTCGTCGTCGGTCTCGACGACGGTGACCGCCTCCTCGAACGCGACCGGCTGCGCCGCGATCCCGGCGGCCTTGGCGGCGAGCGAGCCCCCGTCGAACTGCAGCTCGACGTCGCCGCCGACCTGGTTGACGTAGACCATCGGCACACAGTGGCGCTGCGCCGCCGCCATCACCATGCGCGCCCGCAGCGCGGTCCGGCCGCGCGCCCACGGGCTGGCGCTCAGGTTCACGACGAGCGCTGCGCCGGCCGCGACGACGCGCTGCACCGGATCGACCGCGTAGCTGCGACGGCCGAAGAACTCCTCGTCGTTCCAGCTGTCTTCACACACGACGACGCCGACGCGGACCCCGGCCACCTCGACGAGGTTCTGCTCGGGCGCGCGCCAGGGTTCGAAGTAGCGAGACTCGTCGAAGACGTCGTAGGTCGGCAGCAGCGACTTGCGCGCCACCACCTCGGCCGCGCCGCCGCGCACGACCGCGACTGCGTTGTAGAGGCCCCGGCCGCCGCGCTCCGCTGCCTGTTCGTTGCGTTCGAGACAGCCGACCAGCAGCGCCGTGTCCGCAGGAGCGCGCCGGGCGAGCTCCTGCAGCGCGCGGTCGTGGGCGGCCACGAACGCGTCGCGCAGCAGCAGGTCCTCGGCGGGATAGCCGCAGACCGCGAGCTCGGGGAACACCGTCAGCGCCGCGCCGTCCGCGGCAGCGCGCTCCGCGGCCGCGAGGATCCGCGCGACGTTGCCGTCGAAGTCGCCGACCGTCGTGTCGATCTGGCAGAGCGCGACGCGCATCTCGGCTCAGTTGCGAAGCTGCAACGGCAGCGTGAACTCGATGGTCTCCGGGATGCCGTCGACCTCCTCGACCGCGGTCGCGCCGAGCCCGCGCAGGTGGTCCACGACCGCCCGCACGCTGCTCTCCGGAGTGCTCGCGCCGGACGTGATGCCGACGGCCCGTACGCCCTCGAACCACGCCGCCTCGAGCTCCTGCGGGCCGAGCACCAGGTGGGCCGGGACCCCCGAGTCCGCGCCCAGCTCGCGCAGCCGGTTGCTGTTGCTGCTCATCGGGTCCCCGATCACCAGCCAGATGTCGACCTGTCCCCGCAGCTCCTTCACCGCCATCTGGCGGTTCGTCGTCGCGTAGCAGATGTCCTCCTTGCGCGGCGTGGTCAGCTCGGGGAAGCGACGCTTGAGCACCCCCATCACCTGCATGGCTTCGTCGACGCTGAGCGTGGTCTGGGTCAGCACGCCGATCTTGGTCGGGTCCGGCACCTGGACCTGCTCGGCCTCGGCCGGCGACGCGACCACGATCGTCTGGTCCGGCGCTTCGCCGACGACCCCTTCGACCTCGACGTGGTTCGCGTGGCCGATCAGCAAGATGGTGAACCCGCGCGCCGCGAACCGCTTGGCCTCGGCGTGCACCTTGGTGACCAGCGGGCAGGTCGCGTCGATCGCCTCGAGCTTGAAGCGGCTCGCCTGCTCGAACACCTCGGGCGCGACGCCGTGGGCGCTGAAGATGACGTGGCTGCCCTCGGGCACCGTCGACAGGTCCTCGACGAACACCGCGCCCTTTTGCTCGAGGTCCCGCACGACCACCTGGTTGTGCACGATCTCGTGGCGCACGTAGACGGGGCTGCCGAACTTCTGCAGCGCCCGCTCCACGGTCTCGATGGCGCGCTCGACGCCGGCGCAGAACCCTCGCGGGCGACAAAGCAGGACCTTCATGGGGGCGAGCAGTTTCGGACGCGGCCAGCCCGAGGGCAAGGCCGCCCGACCGCCGCCGCCGGATCTTCAGTAGACCTCGAGGACGAGGCCGACTCCGAGCGTGCGCGTCCCGGACGCGGGCGGCGTCGGCGTCGGGCTGCCCGAAGCGCTGTAGAACTTGAACACCCTGGCGACGCCGAGCGGACCGCAGACGGTGGTCTGGCGGCCCTGCGAGGTGACGAACTGCAGCGGGTTGACTGTCTGCGCGTAGACGATGGCCTGCGCATAGAGCGTCGTGCCGACGTACTGGCGGCCGGCGGGCAGGGTCGTCGTGACGAGCCCGTCGCCGGCGGCGTCGGTCACGCCGCCGTAGACCGCGTTGGGCGTGACGTTGAGCCAGCAGTCGGGCGCGGGCCACTGGAACCCCGCCGCTGCGAGCAGGCTGGACGGCTGGGTCGGGTCGGTCGGGTCGAAGAGCGGATAGGGCAGCTGCCAGGCCGGGTTGCCCAGGAAGCCGCCCTGGTTGGTCTGGTCCAGCGCGATCAGGAACAGCGAGCTCGGCGGCGCGTCCGCGATCCGCCACGTGTAGCTCGAGCCCGCGAGCATCGACGCGTCGCCGGTGAGCAGGACCGGGCCGCTGCCCGTGTACGTGCAGGCGGGACCGACGCTGCCGAACGACGCCGTCGGCGCCACGCAGCTGCTGAGGTTGTCGACGCGGTAGCTGCCGCTGGGCTGGCTGTGGATGTGGATCTCCAGCAGGAGGTTGTCGGGTGCAGGCAACGAAGACGTGCTCGGCGTGAGGCCGAATATCCACGGCGTCGTGAAGGGCAGGTCGATGTTGGCCGGCCGCGGACCGCTGCCCGAAGCGATCGGCGGCTGCGCCGGCAGCTGCAGCACGCGGTGGTCGATCACCCACTGCGCGTCGGTGCCGTAGTTGAGGTCGAACGTCGCCGACGAGCTCGCCGAGTCGCGGTGCGTGGTCGAGACCAGCACCGAGACGTCGAGGAAGCCCTTGGCAGGCGTCGCCGCGCCGCTGTTGAAGTCGGGGCGGATCCGGATGCCGTTGATGACGCGCGGCCCGGACCAGGGCAGCTCCTCGGCGTCGTAGACGACCTGGTAGCGGCACGCTTGGCTGCCGCCGAACGGGATCCCCGTCCCGCCGCCGCCCTCGACGCCCAGCATGCCCTGGGGCACCGTGTCCTGGGACGCAAGCGACGCCGCGAGCAGCGAGGCGGCGAACAGTCTGGGGGGATCGAGTCGCATCGGAGGTCCTGTGTCCCCTGCTATCGACCGTTCGGCGCCGGCGCTTCACCGCAGCAGCCGCAGCGGGCGTCCCGGACCGGGACCGGCGGCTCAAGGAAAGCCCGTAGCGACTCGAAGGTGCGGGGCCGCAGTGTCCTGATTTCCGACAGCAACCAAGGAGAACGCCGTGCACCTGGAGAGTCATGCGACCCCGATCGGGGAGAGCCCACAGCAGCGCTACGCGAGCCTGCACCGCGCCATCGAGCGCGGGCTGGCCTCGGACGAGGTCTGGAACGAGCTCGCGGGCGTCTGCGACGCCCTGGGAAACCGCGGCGAGGCGCTGCACTGCCTTCATCGCATCCGCGACGACGCGCTGCGAACACGCGCCGAGCGGGCCGTGCTCGGCGGCGAGGGCCGCGGCGACGGTCGTCATACCGGGGCGCCGGCAGCCAGCAGTGCCGGGAGCCGGGCTCGCGCCCACGCGAAGCAGCGGCCGCAGGAGCGGCAGCCGAGCGTGGTCGACCACCTCGTCGACGCGTGCCAGTTCCTCTGCCACGGACAAATGCCGGCGCTCGCGCTCTCCGCGATGCTGGCGTTCCCGCTGGTGATCGGCGTCGGCGGCGCGCTCGCCGCGGGCACGTCCCCGGTGCTGCTCGCCGCGGTCGCGGCGCTGCCGGGGCTGTGCGTGCTCGCGGTGATCTCCGGGATGGCACGTGAGATCCTGCTGCGCAGCAGCGAAGGCGAGAGCGACGCGCCCGGCCTTCCCAGCGCCGGGCAGCTGCTCGCCGGCGCGCTGCGGTTCGGGGCCGACCTGGTCACCGTGACGACGCTGTGCGCCGCGCCGGCCGCGCTGGCGCTCGCGGCGGGCGCGCCTGCGGCCGCGACGCTCGCGTTGGCTGCTGTGGGCGGGCTGCTCGCGCCGCTGATGTTCGCGCTGCGGCAGGTCCGAGGGGATTGGCGACCGTGCTCGCCGACGTTCTTCGCGGGCGCGCTGCGACGCGCCGGCAGGGGCTATCCGGTCGTCGCGCTGGCCGTCGCCCTGGCGTTTGCGCCAGCCGCGACCGTCGCGGCGCTCACCTACGATCGGCCGCTCTGGATCCAGATCGCGTGCGCCGGGCCGCTGCTCGTGTTGCCGCTGTTCGCCGCGGCGCGGCTGCTCGGGACCTGGCTGGAGCGCCACCACGCCGGGCGCAGCGCGGCGTCGCCGACCGACGTCGCCGTCGCGCTCCCGGCCGCTGTTCCCCCTGGGCGCGCACCGAGCCGATCGA
>CAZTQF010000050.1:0-9989 GCA_964615255.1 uncultured candidatus Brocadiaceae bacterium
CGCCCGGGGGGAGCTTGAGCAGCAGTGAGCGCTCGTGGATGTCGTCCATCTCCTCGGACGCGATCGCCGCCACCATCGGCATGTTCTCGAACACCTGCAGCATGGTGTCGTTGCTGATGACGTCGAGCGCGCGCACGTCCTCTCCCTGGACGTTGCTGGTGCCGGTGTAGCCGAGCTTGCCGACGAAGCCCGCGCGCATGATCTCGCTGGCGAGCATCCGCGCGACGAGGCTCATGCGGTTGAGCACGGTCGAGAGGCCGCCGGTCGCGTGCGCGCTGGCCTGGTCGCGGAAGAACTGTTCGCTGAGGGTGAAGCGGTTCATGGTCGGCCGCCAGTTGAACGCAATCGGGACCACAGGCCAAGGCCGCGACGCGCGGCGAGGCTCCCTCAGCGCCGCTCGACGCGCAGCGCCACCGGGTCGAGCTCTCCGTCGCGCACGCGCAGGAACACGACGGTGTCGACGTCGACGGCCTCGAGCACGACCGGCTCACCGTCTCGGGGCGCGACGAGCAGCGTTTCTCCCGCGCGCGCGGACCAGCGGAGACAGCCGGGCTCGAGCAGCTCGAACGGGAGCCCGCTGTGCGGTGTCGGGAGCGCGCCGCGGCCGCGCCGCCAGTAGAGCCGCATCGACTCCTGGCGCGCAGCGCCGCCGCGCACAGAGCGCGCCGCGAACCGCGCCACCTCGACGAGGTCGCGCGTCGGCTCGAACCCGCCCCCGAAGAACCGACCGCAGGCGTGCGGCACCGACGGGTCGAGAGAGAACTGCGCGGGCCCGTCGAGCAGGAAGCGGACCTGCTGCTCGTCCAGCCAGGCTCCGAGCTCGTGCGCCTGCAGCGCCGCGAAGCTCCGGCGGTCGACAACCCCGTCGAGGTTGACGACGCCGCGGCGACGCGCGGGCGGCGCCGACACGTCGGCGAGGAACGTCACGATGCCGCTGTTGAAGCAGCCGACGCGCTCGCCTTCGGGCAGCACCTCGTGCAGGCGCCGACCCGCCAGCTTCATCGCAGCCTGCCCAGCGAGCGGCTCGGGTTGGACCCGCGGCAGGTCGACGAGCTGCGCGAGCGGCAACGCGAGCAGCGCCAGCCGCATGCGCCCGGTGCGGGCGACCGCGGCGAACGCGCCGACGACCAGGGGCGCGAGGTAGTAGTCGCGCGGATACCAGCGGATCGCCCAGTGCAGCGCGACGACGGCACCGAGCCCGAGCGCGATCGCCAGCAGGTCGCCCCGCACCGGCCGCGCCCGCCGGCGCGGGCGCAGCGCGAGCAGCAGCGCGCACCAGGCGGGGACGGCGAGGTCCTCGGCCCCGAGCGCGGCGGCGACGGCGACGCCGACCAGCGGCGCCGCGCGCAGGCGCCGCGGCCAGAGCGGGCGGACCAGCAGGAAGGCCAGCACCCCGAAGCCAAACGCCGAAGCCAGCGCGAAGGGGCCGCCGAGCAGCACCGGCCGCGCATACCACCACTGGCTGGACCAAAAGCCCCAGACCTGCTCCAGGTTGGAGTGCCAGAGCCAGGACATCGGCAGCGCCGAGTCCTGCAGGAGGCCGCCGCCGAAGGTGAGGTTCAACGCCGCGAGCGAGGCCAGGGCGATCGCGGGCGTCGGGATCGCGCCGAGGATGCGGCCGCGGTGACGCCAGATCGAGAGCCCCAGGACCAGCGCGAACAGGTCGGAGCGCGCGAGGACCGCCGCGACCGCGGCCGGCGCGAACGCGCCTTCACGCCGGTGACGGAGCGCGACCAGCGCCGTCGCGCATGCCGCGGCCAGCGCGGTCTCCTGGCCGTTGAGCGCCTCTCGCAGCAGGAGCGGGTGGCCGATCCAGCACAGGGCGAGCACCGCGCCGGTGGCGCGGTCTCGCGGCATCCGCCACCAGACCGCCGCGGCCACGAAGTGCAGCAACCCTCCCAGCAGCGGCGCTGCCGCGAGCGCCCCGGGCCCGGCGCAGCGGACGAGCAAGGCCAGCGCCAGAGTCCAGAGCCACTGGACGCCCGACGTGCTGACGCCGTCGCTCACGGTGCCGCCCTGCCCCAGGGCGAACTGGGCCGCCCAGACATACTCGTAGAAGGCGTCGTCCCGCAGCCGGTCGGTGAGACCAGGGGACCAGGTCCACCACGACAGCAAGCCGGACACGGCCGCGGCGAGCGCGGCGCCCACGGCGATGAGCCGCAGCGCTGGGGAAGAGCGGACCATCGCCTGCGGTCGAACATAGCACGGCCTCCGCCGACGCAGAATGCGCGGCGCGCTGCTGCCCAGGCGGCGCGACGCGCGTAGATTCCCGACGAGATGCAACGAACACGACCGAGCCCCGACGCGAGCAAGGCCGCGCTGTTCGCCGGGCTCGGCGCCGCGGTCCTCGCCGCGTCGCTGTCGCTGTGGCCGAGCCCCGCGCTCGAGCCGGAAGCGCCGCAGGGCCCGCCGACCGCCGCCGCCGCGCGCTCCGGGCCGACCGCGGACGGCCCCGCCGTCGCCGCTGCGCCAAGGGCCTTGGCGCAGCGCGCGCCGTCGCCGCCCGAGCGCGTCGAGCCGCGCCACGCGCAGGGGCTGCGCGGGCGCACGGTCGACGCGGCCGGCGCAGCGCTCGCAGACGTCACCGTCGAGCTGCACGAGTCCGCGGGGAGCGAGGCGCTGCGGCTGGGCTGGACGCCCGGCCAACGCAGTCTCCGGACGCCGCTCGCGTCGACGCAGACCGAGCATGGCGGGGGCTTTCTGCTGGGGCTGCCCTTCGCCGACGACGCCCGCTACGAGGTCCTCGTCCGCTCCAAAGACCACGCGACCGTGCGGCTCACGGATCTGCGGCTACTGCCTTCGGTCTGGCACGACCTCGGCGACCTGACGCTGGAGCCCGGCGCCACCTTGCGCGGACGCGTGACGATCCAGGGCAGCCAGGGCCTGCCCGTCCCGCGCGCCGTCGTGCGGATCACGGCCGGCGGGACGTTCGCTGAGACCGCCGCCGCCTCGGGCGGTCGCGGCGCGCTGACGTCCGAGGTCGACGCCGACGGCTCCTACGAGATTCGCCACGCGCCCACGCGCGGCGTCGTGCAGGTGTCGGTGTCCGCGCCGGGCTTCGCGCGGGTCGTCCGTCGCGGCGTCGAGCTGGCTCCGGAGTGGGACGCGGTCGTCGACTTCGAGATGGCGACGGGCGTCCCCCTGGTCGGGGTCGTCCGCGGCCTCGACGGAGAAGTCGTGCCGGGCGCCGAGGTCGAGGTCTGGCCGCGGGACGCGGGCGCGCAGCCGCTGCGGGGCCGCAGCGGCCCCGACGGACAGTTCCGCGTGCCGGGGCTTCAGCCGACCGCACGTCACCGCGTGCGGATCCGGGCGCCAGGGTTCGCGCCGGCGGAGCTGGCCGACGTCCGGCCCGGCGATCCGATCGACTGTCGACTCGAGCGCCGCGCCAGCCTGCGCGTCGCGGTCCGCACGCCCAACGGCGGGGTCGTCCGCAGCTACCGGCTCGCGCTCCGCCGCTACTTCCCGGCTGTCGAAGGGACCGGGCCCACGCAGGCGGCCGGTCGCATCGGCGCGGCCCGTGAAGTGCCCGAACAGCGCGTGCGCCTCGACAACGCGACGGACCAAGCCCACGTAGTCGGAGTCCCAGGCGGCAGCTACCTCGTGGAGGTGCGGGCAGAGGGCTGGGCCAAGACCTTCTCGGCGCCGTTTCTGGTCGGCACAGGCGCCCCGGCGCCTGGGTCGAGCCACCTGGTGGAGGTCGTCCTGACGCCGGGCGCGACCCTGCGAGGCCGCGTCGTCGACGCCCGCGGCGAGGCGCTAGCGGGCGCGACCGTCACCACCCAGGCGCCCGGGACCCTGCCGGACCACCCGATGCTGGCCGCGCTCCAGCAGGGGGTCCCGTCGCGAGCCACGCTGCGCACCACCAAGACCGACGAGCGCGGCTGGTTTGCGCTCGAGCGGCTCTCTCCCGCGGCGTATCAGCTTCAGGTCGAGCATCCCGACGCGTGCCGGGAAACCGTCCGCGGGATCGACTGTAAAGCCCAATATAGCATGACGTTAGAAACCATCTCCATGCGCCGCGGCGCCGTCGTCCGCGGTCAGGCCACCGTCGACGGCGAGGCCGCGGGACAGATCAAGGTGATCCTCACCACTTCCGAGGCCGTCCCGGCCGATCAGTCCCTACGCGTGGAAACCGTAACCGACAGGGAAGGTGCCTACGCGTTCGCCCGTCGTATCCCGCCGGGTGAATACGTGCTGCGCGCCGCCGCCGTGGGCGGCGCCCAGCCCGGCTCGGAGCTCTTCCGCCAGCTGCTGCAACTCAAGAACTCGTCGACACCTGTCACCGTGGCCGAGGGCCAGGGTGTCGTCGAACAGCGCCTCGACCTGCACGCCAACTAACCCGTCGATCCAATCGTGTCCGCCGTCGCCAAGATCGCCGTCCCCCTCCTGCTCGTCGCCGCCGCCGGCGGCGCCTACTTCTTGCTCGGACAGGGAGGAGGCACCCCCGCGGTGCCGGCCCCGCCGCAGGGCGAGGGTCCCCGCGTCGAAGCGCAGGACCCGACGCCGCGCCCCGTGGTCCAGGCGCAGGCGCCCGCCGAGGTGCAGCGCACCGAGGTCGAGCGCCGGGACGTGACCGACCTCGGGGACGCGCACTCCGACGCGCCGCAAGGCGTCAAGGGCCGGGTCCTGCTGCCGAACGGCGACGTCGCCGTCGGCGCCAAGGTCCTGCTGCTCGAGAACGCGATGAACAATCCGATCGACATGTTCTTGAAGAACAAGACCGGTCAGATCGCGCCGCCGCTGGCGACCGCGCAGACGCTCGAAGACGGCTCGTTCGCGCTCGGAGTTCGCAAGGCCGGCCAGAAGGTCGACCTGCGGATCGTCACCGACGCCCACCCCGAGCTCTCGAAGTCCCCCATCAGCGTGCGCGCCGAGGACTGGTACGACGCCGGCGACCTCATGCTCGAGGTCGGCATCACGGTCCAGGGCCGCGTGCTCGACGCCGCGACCAAGGCGCCCGTCGCAGCCGCCACCGTGTTCCTGTCCTCGAGTTCGAGCTCGCACGCGATGGTCGTCACGCCGGGCAGGGAGCGCGGCGTCTCGGTCACGACCGACCAGGGCGGCTACTTCCGCTTCACGAGCGCGCCACGGATCGGCACGATCAACCTGACCGCGGAGGCCGCCGGCTACGCCAGCACCTCGGAGCTCAACAAGCAGATCTCGCCCGACGCGGCCAATGACTTCACGCTGGAGATCGAAGCCGGCAGCACCATCACCGGCGTCGTCGTGGACCCCGAGGGCAAGCGGCTTCCGGGCGCGAAGGTGGTCGCCTTCGGGCTCAGCGTCAAGACACCGCAGAACGAGACGGTCCTCACCGACCAGGACGGAGAATTCCGGTTCCCGGCGCTCCGGCCCGGTCCCTACCGCCTGACGACCTCGGCGCGAAACTACTCGGACGACGAGATGGCCGTCGCGCTCACCGGCGAGGACCACAAGGTCGTCCTGCACCCGCGCGCGACCGTCCGCCTCAAGGTCCTGACCGCGCAGCAGCGCCCGGTGAAGGCCTACCGCCTCGCGCTCAAGCGCGCGTTCCCGATGAACCCGGACGCGATCGGCAACGTCATCGAGTTCTCTGACCGCAACGTCTCGCCGCGCGACTACGAGGGCGACTGGGCGGTGATCCGCAACATGCCGACCGGCGACTTCAAGTTTCAGATCACCGAGAAGAACCACGCCAAGTCGCTCTCGCCGATGTTCAAGGTCGCGCAGGGCGCGGACGAGGCCGTCGAGGTGGTCGTCGAGTTGACGGAGGGTGCTGTGATCACCGGGCAGGTCGTCGACGACGCCGGTCGCCCGGTCGCCGGCGCGCGCGTGGCGTCCGACATGAACGCCGGGCTCGCCGCGGGCACGGGGCTGTTCGACATCTTCCGGAAGATGATCCCGGAGAAGCACACCGCGCAGCAGGTCACCACCGACAAGGAGGGCTTCTTCCGCCTGACCAAGCTCGCGTTCGCCGACTACATGATCCGGGTCTCGCATCCGCAGTTCTGCGAGGGGACGGCCGTCGACATCAAGCTCACCGAAGAGGGGCAGGTGGTCGACGCTGGCGTGATCGCGCTGCAGATGGGCGCCCGGCTCACCGGCGTGACGACCGTGGGCGGCGCGCCAGCAGGCCAGGTCAAGGTCGTCATCTCGATGCCGACCCCGACGGCGAACGAGCTCGGCGCGCTCAAGGAGGGCGCCGAGATGACGGCCGCCCAAAAGGAGGCGACCGCCCGGCGACTGTTCAGCACGCACGTGCTGAGCGACGGCAACGGCAACTACACGATGCTCAAGCGCGTCCCGCCGGGGACCTACAAGATCACCGCCGCGCGGCACTCCGCGGAGAACCCGTTCGGCGCGCTGATCGACATGAAGGAGACCGAGCGCGAGCTCGTCGTCGCGCCCGGCCAGGACACGGTCACGGTCAACTTCAACCTCACGGCGCGCTGAGCCGCGCCGCGCCTCCGCGCGCCCCGGGGTCGCCTGGGTCCCGGAGGTCTGGCTAGCCTGAAAGACCCGAGCGGGTAGTTTCAGGCGATGCCAGCCAAGGCCAGCTACTGGGACTACATCCGCGTCGAGGAGCTGCTCGATCTGCAGCGCGGCCTCGCCGCGGACGAGTCGGAGCTCAGCGACGACGAGGCCCGGTTCATCGTCATCCACCAGATCGACGAGCTGTGGTTCAAGCTCGTCCTGCGCGAGATGGCGACGGCGCGCGACCTGTTCAGGCAGCCCGTCGTCCCCGAGGACGCGCTCGCGGGCGCGGTCCAGAGCCTCAAGCGGGTGACCATCTGCTTTGAGCTCGCCGCGCAGCACTTCCGTCTGATGGAGACGATGCGCACGCAGGACTACCTGACGTTCCGCGACAAACTGAGCCCAGCGTCGGGGTTCCAGTCGGCGCAGATGCGGGAGATCGAGGTGCTGATGGGCCTCGACGACGCCGACCGGATCCCGTTCGGCAAGGAGGGCAGCTACCTCGACGCGCTGCGCAACGACGACGGCACGCCGTCCAAGGCCTACGCCCGCGTCGCGGCGCGGATCGCGGACACTCCGACGCTCAAGGACGCGGTCCGGGGCTGGCTCCACCGGACCCCGATCCACGGCAGCGCGCCGGGCGACGACGGCGACGACGAAGCCGTGGGCGCGTGGATCGACGCCTACTGCCGAGGCCACGAGGAGCTGCACGCGCGCGCGCTCGCGCACGCGGTGAAGTCCCAGGCGCTCGCGCCCGAGGACGAGCAGCGCCTGCGCGATCGCTATGAGCGCCAGCTGGAGGGCGCGCGGCGGCACCTGCAGGCAGCAGACGCCGAGGAGGCGCGTCGTGGGTTCGTGCGGCGCCTGCGGGCGGCCATCCTGTTCGTCGACAGCAACCGCGAGCTGCCGCTGTTGAGCTGGCCCGGCGCGATCATCGACGGCCTGATCGAGTGCGAACAGGCGATGCTCGCCTTCCGGCAGCGCCACGCGCGCATGGTCGAGCGCGTCATCGGCAGGCGAGTCGGAACGGGCGGAAGTGACGGCGTCGCCTACCTCGACCAAACGGCGCTCGAGTACCGGGTGTTCACCGAGATCTGGGCCGGCCGCACGCTGCTGCTGCCGCCGGAGCTGAGCCCAGCCGTGCGCGAGCCTGCCTTCTACGGGCTCACCAGCGGCTGATCGGCAGCGCTAGAGGCGGCGGTTCTCCGGCCGCGAGACGCGCCGGGAGAACGCCTTGAGCGCCCCCCGCTCGCTCTCCTTGCGGAAGCCGAGCAGGTGGAAGACCTCGACCAGGAACCAGCGCGCCACCCGAGGGTCCGCCAGCAGCGTGTTGCGGTCCTCGGGCGCGCGTCGGATCCCCGGCAGCGCCGGGAGCAGGTCGCCGAGCCGCAGCGCGCGCAGCTGCTTGGCCAGCCACAGCCAAACCCCGCGGACCCGGCGCGCGAGGAAGTAGCCGTCCTCGCCGAGCTCCTGGTAGAGCGGCAGCACCACGTGGCAGGCCGCCGGCGCGCGCAGATCGCCCTGCCGGTCGGTCGCGAGCAGCGCGCCCCTGGCGACGCGCGAGAAGTTGACGAAGCCCGGGCGCATCCGGAACTCGTCCTCGGGGACGATCGCCTGCCGATGCGTGATCTCGACGATCGGCGGCGCGTCGCCGACAGCGCGACGGAGCCGCGCCCGGTGCGGCGCGAGATCGACGGCGCCGACGGGCACCATGCCGGTGCCGACGAGCAGCTCCCAGACAGCCGCGACGTGGTGGTCGACGGCGGCAGGGTCGGCGTGCTGCCCGCCCTCGATCGCGAGCCCTGCGATGCCGCGGTCCGCGAACCACTCGAGCGAGGCGCCCGCGATCGTCTCCTCGATGCCCAGGATGATCGGGACGCCGGTCATCAGCCCGAGGCGACGGTTGTCGATCGTGTCTGCGAGGCAGAGAAACGGCGCGCCGTCCGCCGAGCTGGTGTGCAGGTCGACGTAGACGATCGGGCCTGTCGCGGTCCGCTCGACCTCCTCGAACGCGTCGATCAACGCCAGCTGCTCGCGGTCCTCGGCGCTCCTCGCGGCGAGCGGGCGCGCCCGGGTCGCGGCGATCGCGCCCTCGCTCCAGCCCCTGTTGAGGTCGCGGTCGACGTAGCGGACGCCTGAGGCGAGCGCGCCGACGTTGCCGCGCAAGGCAACCACGCGCCCGCGCAGCTCGACGCCGCGTTGCTGGAGCTCATTGAGGACGCGGCCGGCGGCCGCGACGGCCGCCGGCTCGTTGCCGTGCACCCCGCCCGTGAGCAGCAGCGTCGGCCCGGCGACGCCGCGGTCGTAGCTCCCGATCTTTCGCGCCGGGTCCGCGCCCGCGCCGCTCATCCCGCGTCGTTCTCGCGCAGCTGCTTCTCGAAGAGCATCGCCGCGACGCGGATCAGGTCGCGCTCGGTGATGATCCCGACCAACCGGCCGTCCTCGACCACCGGCAGGCTGCCGATGCGGTGCGTGCGCATGTGCTCGATCGCCTCGAGCGTCGGCGTCGTCGGCGTCACGCAGATCGGGTCGGCGATCATGATGTCCTTGACGGGCACCGGCGCACGCTCCGCGCCGCGCATGCCCTTGCCCACCATGCGCAGCAGGCTGCGGTGCGAGACGAGCCCGACCAGGTTGCCGTCGTTGTCCTCGACCGGGACGTGCCGGATGTGGCGCCAGTCCATCAGCGACGCGGCGAGGTCGACGACGTCCTCGGGGTGGACCGTGAACAGGTCCGTCGTCATGAACTGGCCGACCTGCGCGTAGCTGTCCCGCCAGCCCTCGAACTCCCCGGTGTCGGCGAGCTCCCAGCAGTGCACGGGGTCGGGTGTCTCCTGCCGCGCCTGCAGCGCCCGGACGAGCGCGGTCATGCGCTGCTCCTTGGTGCCCTTCTCGCCCATGGCGCTCAACGAGTCGAGTTGCCAGCGCGCGCCCGTCCGGCCGCGCCGGCAGCGCTCGCCCAGCACGCCCAGGTAGCGTTCGATGTCGTCGCCGTCGAGGCCAGCCTGCTCGAGGCCCGCGCGGGCCATGGGCAGCAGCACGTCGAGGATCAGCTCCTGGGCGCCGTATTCGCGGCCGTGCAGCCACGTCAGGTTGGCCTGCAGCCCCAGGCGCGCGGCGGCGACGAAGTTGCCGCGGGCGTCGTCGAACGACATGACCTTGCTGATGTCGTCGAACTCGTGGCTCACGGCGGCCATCAGGCCGAAGTAGAAGGCCGCGGTCGCCATCTCGTCGAGCGGGCTCGGGCCCGACGGAAAGGCCCGCGCCTCGATGCGCAGGTGGGGCTTGCCGTCGCTGATCCCGTAGCAGGGGCGGTTCCACCGGTAGACAGTGGAGTTGTGCAGGAGCAGGGCCGCGAGGCGCGGGACCTCGCCCGCCTCGACCATGGCGAGGCTGTCCTCCTCGATGTCGGTGCCGAGGATCACGCGGAACTTCGCGAGGTCCTCCTGGAAGATCTCCGTCACCGACTCCCTCACCCAGCCATCTCCGAAGCGGACCCGGGGACTGACCTCCCGGAGGTGCGGTCCGCTGACCCG
>CAZTQF010000051.1:0-9937 GCA_964615255.1 uncultured candidatus Brocadiaceae bacterium
TCGTCGGCGTCAACAAGTACCAGCCCAGCGAGCAGGAGCCGCTCGACATCCTCTCGATCGACAACACCGAGGTGCGCGAGGCCCAGATCCGACGCCTCGCGCAGCTGCGGGCCGCGCGCGACGAAGCGGCCGTGCAGGCCGCGCTGGAAGCGATCACCGACGGCGCGCGCGGCGACGCGAACCTGCTCGGACTAGCCGTCCAAGCCGTGCGGCTGGGCGCGACCGTCGGCGAGGTGAGCGCCGCGATGGAGGAGGTCTTCGGTCGGCACCAGGCCAACCCGAAGACCGTCGCCGGCGTGTATGCTGCCGCCGGCAAGGCGATGGGCGAAATCACCGAGGCACAGCGGCGCAGCGAGGCGTTCCTCGCGCGCACCGGGCGTCGCCCGCGGATGCTCATCGCCAAGATGGGCCAGGACGGCCACGACCGCGGCGCGCGCGTGATCGCGAGCGCCTTCGCCGACATGGGTTTCGACGTCGACATCGGCCCGCTCTTCCAGACGCCGGAGGAGGTCGCCAAGCAGGCCGTCGAGAACGACGTGCACGTCTGCGGCGTCAGCACGCTGGCGGGCGCGCACCGGACGCTGGTGCCCGAGCTGATCTCGATCCTCGCAGCCCAGGGCCGCGGTGACATCCTGGTCGTCGCCGGCGGCGTGATCCCCGAGCAGGACGGAGCCGCGCTGCGAGCAGCGGGCGTCGCCGAGATCTTCGGCCCCGGGACCGTCATCCCCAAGGCCGCCGTCGCGCTGCTCGACCTGCTCGACGAGGGCCCGCAGGACGCCGACGGGTAGCCTTGGGTGCCCTGCGGATCCTGCCCCTGCAGATCTCGTGGCGCGGCCTGCAGACCTGCCCTAGCTTGGTTCCGTGGTGAACCCCGACGACCTCGCCGCCGCGGTGCAGCGCGGAGAGCGCAGCGCGCTCGCCCGGGCCATCACGCTCGTCGAGAGCCGCCGACCCGACGACATCGAGCGGGCGGACGCGCTGCTCGCCGCGTTCGTCCCCCACGCGACGCGGTCGCTGCGGCTGGGCATCACCGGCGCGCCGGGGGTCGGCAAGAGCACGCTGATCGAGCGGCTGGGCCTACACCTTTGTGAAGCGGGGCACCGGGTCGCGGTGCTGGCCGTCGACCCGAGCAGCACCGTCACCGGCGGCAGCATCCTCGGGGACAAGACCCGCATGGAGCAGCTGAGCCGACACCCTCAGGCCTTCATCCGCCCCTCGCCCGGCGGCGCGACGCTGGGCGGCGTCGCGAGCCGCACCCAGGAGGCGATGCTGGCCTGCGAGGCCGCAGGCTACGACGTGGTGCTGGTCGAGACGATCGGCACCGGACAGTCGGAGATCGCCGTGCACGGCATGGTCGACTTCTTCTTGCTGCTGCTGTCACCCGCAGCTGGCGACGAGCTCCAGGGCATCAAGCGCGGCGTGATGGAGCTGGCCGACGGCGTGCTGGTCCACAAGGCCGACGGAGACCTGCGCGCGGCGGCCAACCGCGCCGCGCAGCAGTGCCTGCTGGCGATGCGCGTCCTGCACGCCGGCGCAGCCACGCCGCCCGTGCTGGTCGGCTCGTCGCTGACGGGCGACGGTCTGCCCGAGCTCTGGCGAGCGGTGCGAGGACGGGTCGAGCAGGGCGAGGCGAACGGCGCGTTCGCGGATCGCCGTCGCGAGCAGTCGGTGGCGTGGCTCGAGCGCTCGGTCCGCGAAGCGCTGCTCGACGAGCTCCTGCAGGACCGAGCGGTCGCGACCGAGCTGCTCGCAGCGAAGCAGCGCGTCGCGTCCGGGGAACAGGTCCCGACCGCGGCTGCGCGCGAAGTGCTGCGCGCCCGGCGGCGCGGAAGGCGCTGACGGCGCTACTTCTGCTCGAGCGCCGCGTAGCTCGGGTGGGATCTGTGCACGTCCCCCGAGCCGAAGTTCTGCACCCAGTAGCGCCCGTTCGCGCCGATGCCGATCTCTCGGTGCCCCGGCGAGAGCAGGTTTCGGTGGTGCCCGGACGAGTGACACCAGGCCACGTGCGAGGACATCGCGCCGCCCGTCATCGCGATGTTCTCGCTGACGCCGAACATGTAGCCCGCCAGCCGCATGCGATCCGTCGGCGTCTTGCGCCCGGGAGTCGGCGACATGTGCGCGAAGTAGCCGAGGCGCGACATCTCGTCGGCGTGGCCCTGGGAACCCTCACAGGCGCTCGCGACGGCCGCCAGCGGCCGATGGCCGAACATCACGCGGTAGTCGTTGGTGATCCGCAGCAGCGTCGTGACGGCGACCGGCCACTCGTCCTTGGCCGCCTCGTTGTAGGCGCGGACGCGGCGCCACGTCTCGAAGTCGGCGCGCTCCGAAGGTGTCAGCGCGAAGGTCTGTAGCGTCACCGTCTCGCCGGGCTCGAGCGCGCGCGCCCACGCCAGCGGGTGCAGGACCGTCGCGACCGACTCCCCCTTCGGCAGCGAGCCCAGGCGAGCCTGCTGCTCGGCGAGCCAGTCGATCTGCACCAGCTGGTCTCCGAACTTGCGGGCGACCTTGAGCTTGGTCTTCGAACCTTGCCACACGTCGCGCAGCGCCGCGACGCGCGCATCGACCTCCTGCTGGACGCGGTTGTACTCCGCGTGCTTCTCGCCGGAGACGGCCGGCGGCTTGTAGGGGTAGAAGTACTTGGCTTCGTCGAAGATCAGCTCCTTGGCGTAGCCGCGCGCGGCCTCGAGCGTGTCGCGCTCTGCCGTCAGCTTCTCGACCTGCTTGCGCAGCGCGCTGCGCTGCACCTGCTCGACGCGCTTGTCGAACGCCTCGCGAACGGCGAGGCCCAGGGCCGCCCGCTGCAGCTCCCCTTCGGCGACGGTCGCCGCCACCAGCGCGTCGGCCGCGCCCGGGTCGCGGGCGCGCAGCGCGGCGTCCAAGCGGCCGCGCATCGACTTGGCGAGCGCTTCGAGCTCGACCTGCCGGAGCGACACGAAGCCGTCCTTCCGGAGCTCGTAGCCGACGCTCTCGTCCTCTCCGCGGCCCCTGGCGAGCACGGCGTCGACCGGGCCGCGCCACCGCTTGGCGTCGGCGCGGATCAGGTCGGCGAGCACCGCCTCGGCGGCCTCCGCCTCGCCGTTCTTGTAGAGCAGCGACGCCAGGCCGAGCGCCGTGTCGCCCGTCACCCGCAGCGCTTCGGCGAGCCGCTGCATCCCCTCGGCGCTCACGTCGTACCACTCGAGCTGCGCGTCCCCGTCAGGCGAACGCGCCACGACGCGACCTCCGTCGACGCGCAGCAGCTCCAGCTCGCGGCCTGCGAGGTCGAGCGTCGTCAGCTTCTTGCCGGCCTCGACGGCGGCGGTGACCGCGCCGTTCCAGCCTGCCAGCAGCTCCGACTCCGCGGCGCGGGTGAGGAGCCGATCGGCGAACTCCCCGTCGCGCGCGCGCACGGCGCCAGCGGCTTCGCGCAGCAGCGAGGCGGCGAGCGCGTAGTCCCCGGCCTCGTCCGCGGCGCGCACCTTGTCCATGTGGCTGCGGAGGCTCGCCAGCGTCTGCAGGCGCGTGGCCTGATCGATCTCTTGCGGCCCGCGCGCGGCGCCGGCGGCGTCGGGACGGGCCGCCGCGCGCTGGCGCTCCAGCGCGAGCGCGTCGAGCCGCGCGAGCTCGTTGCCCAGCTCGGCGAAGCGAGCCTCCGCGGGGAAGTCGTGCTGCGCGGACTGCAGCAGCGCCACCGCGTGCGCCACGCTGCCGTCGCGCTCGGCGCGCGCGGCCTCGGCGAGCAGCGACGCCATCGCCCGTTCTGCGCGGACGCGAACCCGCGACTGGGCGGCGCGAAGCCGAGCGACCTCTGCGGCGCTGTCGGCCGTCTCGAAGCCCGCCTGCACCAGCGCCAGCGCCTGCGCGAACTTGCCCTGCTCGCAGCGACGCTCCAGCTCGTCCTCCTCCACGCGCTGCGCGGTCGCGACCGCCTGGGTCACGCTCGCCGCGTCCGGCGCGGAGGCGGGCGCGGCGTCCGCGCCCGGTGACGACGCCCGCGGCTCGGCGGGCGCCGAACGCGCGGCCGCCGCGACCATGGCGTCGCGCTCGTCGACCAGCTGGCGGAGCCGCGCGCGCACCTTTCGGGCGGCGATCCGCTCGTCGGACTTGCCGCGCGCCTCCAGCCCGCGCAGCTCCTTCGACCACTGCGCATAGGTGAGCTCCTCCGCCGGGTCGAGCACCCGGGCCCGGAGGCGGTCGCGGGCGACGTCGATCGCGTCGAGCGCGGCGTCGACGCGGTCGAGGCGCGTGAGCCGGTCGTCTCGCGCATCGCGCCAGAGTTCGCGCAGCCGCGCGGACTCCGCCCGAGCCTCGGTGAGCTTCCCGCGCGCGCGCAGATCGTCGACCATCGCCACCAGACCCTTCGCCTCCGAGCCGCCGTCCGCGAGCATCCCCGCGGCGACCACGCCCCCGATCGCGAGCAGGACGACCAGCGCGGCGAGGATCACGCGGGACTTCGCCGGCGCCGGCGAACGCGCGCGTCGCGGAGCCCTCGGGACCCGTCGGCCCAGCACGTCCTCGGGGTTCGCCTTGCGGGTGACGGTCCGACCGACGACCAGGACCGCCTTGCCGATCTCGACCCGGTCCCCGAGCGACAGCCGCGCGCTGCGCGTCGGCGCGCCGTTGACGATGACGTCGTGCTCGGCTTGCAGTCGCAGCTCCTCGCCGGCGACATCGAGCGTCGCGTGCCGCGGCGCGACGCCGCGCTCGTGCAGCCGGACGTCCACGGCGTCGCCGGAGCCGAACGTGGTGGCGCGCGCACCGAGGGCGTGCAAGAACGTCTGGCCGGCGTCGAGAATCTGCAGGGTGTACATCGCTTCCACGGCCGCCTGCGCCGGGGCGCGCCGCTACAGACGGGGGTCAGATGCTACCCAATTCGCGCCGCCTGCGGGAATCTCGCCGCGCAGCCAAATCGACCCGATCTGGCCCACCGTCTGCGGTGCGTCGGGCGACAGGTCGGTGCCGAGGCGCCGCCTGACGAGCCGCGTCACCGGCGCGCGCGCGAGCCATCGGGCCAACAGCGCGTGCTCGCGGGGGGTCTGGTTGAGCACGACCAGCCATCCGCCCGGCCGAAGCGCCGCGACGGCGCGCCGGAGCATCCGCCTCGGACGCAGCCGCGACAGCGGCGCGCGCCAGTTCAGGCACGCGTAGGGAGTCAGGAACGGAAACTGCAGCGTGACCACGTCCTGCGGCGGCAGGCGGGCCGCGGTCGCGTCGGCGACCTCGAAGCGGACGAGGTCGCCGTCGGTGCTCGAGGCCGCTGCGCGCGCGCGCCCGTGGTCGGCCCGCGAGAAGCCGTCGCGATAGACGCCGTAGCCGTCGAACTCGAGCCCGCGCAGCACCGTCCGAAGCGCCGCGTCCGGCCCCGACCGCGTCAGCCATCGGGACAGGACCGGCGCATAGTGAAAGTCGCCGCAGCCGAGGTCGGCCGCGCGCACGACGCCGTCGCGGCAGCGCGGCACGTCGAGACCGCACGAGAGGCGTTCCAGCTGCTCCAGGCGCGCGTAGTTGCGCGCGCGCAGCTCCGGCGCCAGGCCAGCCGTGCGCGCGGCAATCGCGTAGCGCTCCTCGAGCTCGGCGGCGCGCGCTTCGAGCGCCGGCCGCAGCAGCGCCGGCGCCCAGGCGAAGGTCGGCGCCCCTGCCAGCGCGTCGGGACCGGGCGTCCCGCGGCTCCACCGCAGCGAAGAGCGCAGCGCGAAGCTGACCTCGATCGCCGGGGCGCGCAGCAGCGCGAGGCCGTGGCGGAGCATCCTCGACATGGAGCCTTTATCGGCACCGTCGGCGCCGCTGGATGAGCGCGCTCGCGGACGCCGGCCGCTCCGCGCTGCTTTTTTTGCCGTGCGCCGCGCGCTCAGGGCGTGTCCGATCGTGCGGGCGCGTGCTGCGCTACGATACGCCCATGGCCGACTTCCTGCTGATCCTGCGCGGCGACGCGAGCGCGGACCTGACGGACCACTCCCCCGCCGCGCTCGCCGCGCTGCTCGCGGAGTACGAGCAGTGGGCGGCGCAGCTCGGCGACCGCGTGGCCGCGTCGACGAAGTCCTGGGCGAGCCCCGCCCGGGTCGTGCGGAGCGACGGCCAGACGACCCAAGGTCCGCACGGAGCACCGGCCGACGTCGTCAGCGGGTTCTATGTCGTGACGGCAGACGACCTGGAGCACGCGACGCGGCTCTGCGCGGGCCACCCGTGCCTCCGGTTTGGAAGCATCGAGGTCCGCGAGCTAGAGGAGAACGAAGCTCGGGCAGCCGGACAGGGCGCGCCGGCATGAGCCAGGGTCCGCGGGTCGCCGCTGCCGTCGCCCTGTTCGCAGCCACGGCGCTGGGGCAAGAGGACCTGCGCCGCCTCGAGATCGACGCCACGCTGGCCAAGCAGCTGGTCTCGTTCGCCCGCAGCGCCGCTTCGCAGAAAGCGCACGGACTCGCGCGCGACGTCGCCGAGCTGGTCCTCGAGCATTACGACGCGGAGAGCAAGGCAGCCCGCCGGCTGCTGGGACAGCGCAAGGTGCGCGGCGAGTGGCGCCCGGACGGCAAGCCCCGGCCGACCGACGCCGTGACGCCGAAGCGGCGGGACGCGCTCGCCGACAAGTGGCGGCTGCTGCAGCAGCGCGCCGGCAAGCTGCACAAGGACTACGCGATGGCACTCGTCGCCGAGGGCGCAGACGAAGCCGCGCGCGGGCGCGAGCTTCAGCTGGCGCTGCGCTACCTGCCCGACGACGCCGAGGTGCACCGCGCCCTCGGCCATCAGGAGATCGACGGGTTCTGGGGCGAGGCTGCCGAGGTCGCCTTCGTCGGCAGGATGCGCGCGATCCGGGACAAGGCGCGCGAGCTGCGCGGCTACGACGTGGACACCGAGGCGGTCGCCGCGGCCGAGGTCCCGGCCGAGCTCCAGGCCATGGGGATCCCGATGTTCGGCGCCCGGAGCCGCCGCTACACCTACTGGTCCAGCGAGTCCTACGAGGCCGCGGCCAACATGTGCACGTGGTCGGAGCGGGCCCACGAGTTCCTCGCGCATCTGCTCGGCCCCCGGGCGGACGCCGTGCGGGCGGCGTCGTGGAAGTGGCACCTCGTCCTGCGCGACGAGGCCCAGCGCGACAAGCTGCTGCAGGCGAGCCCCTCGACGCGCGGCCCGTTCACCTTCGACCAGGCCCGGCTGTTCGCGGGCATCGGGTTCCGCTGCCTCGACGGCGGCCGCGCGTCGGCGACGTGGCACAACCCGGGCCTCGACTCGGACCACGCGGTGGCGAACGTCACCAAGCGGCACTTCCTGGACCTGCGCAACGAGGGGCTCGGCGAAGGCCTCACCCACGTCGCGACGTGGCTGGTGTGCGGCTCCACGCACACCTACTTCGCAGACCTGCCCAAGACGGTCGCAGGCGGCGAGGCGATGCCGCGGGACCCGGACGAGTGGTTCGAGCGGCTGTGGGACGAGATCGACCAGGGCAAGGACATGCCCCTGGTCGTCGTGCCCCGCGAGCGCGCCGACAACTTCCGCGACAGCACGCGCGTCAAGTCCTGGAGCTTCATGTTCTGGATGCTGGCGCGCTACCCGGACAAGTGGCTGCCGCTGATCGACGGCTGCAGCACGCCCAAGATCACGCCCGACGGCGTCGAGTCGGTCTTCCTCGAGGTGCTCGGCCGGCCGCTGCCGGAGGTCGAACAGGAGTGGCGCGCCTGGGCGCGCCGCGGCTCGAAGCTCGGCGCGGCGACGCGGTGGGGACCCGGGCGATGAGGCCCCGCCGCCGCGCCGAGGGCTCGATCGGCGCAGGGTTCGCCGCGCTCGCCGCGCTCGCCGCTACCAGCGCGGGCTGCGGGCGCGACGCCCAAGCTCCCGAGCAGCGCGGCGCGCCGACCTTCGCCGACGAAATCGCGCCGCTCGTCTATCGAGCCTGCACGCCGTGCCACAACCCCAACGGCCCCGGCCCGTTCTCGCTGTGCAGCTACGCGGACGTCGCCAAGCGCCGCAAGCAGCTGGTCCGCGTCACCGGCGAGCGGCTGATGCCGCCGTGGCTGCCGACGCACGGCGACTTCGTCGGCGACCGACGCCTGCGCGAGGACGAGATCGCCGCGCTCGCGGCGTGGGCGGCTGCGGGCGCGCCCCGCGGCGACGCGGCTCGCGAGCCCGCCTGCCCGCCGTTCGATAGCGGCTGGCAGCTGGGCGAACCCGACCTCGTGGTCACCTTCCCCGACCGCGTCGAGGTGCCGGCGTCGGGGCCCGAGGTCTTCCGCAACTTCGTGGCGCCGGTGCCCGCCGCCGCCGGCAGGACCGTCGCGGCCGTCGAGATCCGTCCGGGCAGCAGCGCGGTGCACCACGCGGTCCTCGCGGTCGACGGCCAGGGCGCAGCGCGGGCGCGAGACGAGGCCGAGGCCGGGCCAGGCTTCTCCGGCATGGACATGGCCGGCGCGCTGCCGCCCGACGGCTACTTCCTCGGCTGGACGCCCGGCCGCGCGCCGCGGGAGCTGCCCGAGGGGATGGGCTTCGGGCTGCCCCCGGGAGGCGACCTGGTGCTGCAAGTGCACCTGACGCCGACCGGCAAGCCCGAGTCGTTCACGCCCGAGGTCGGCCTCTACTTCCGGGACGAACCGCCCACGGCGATCTCGTTCCCGCTGCTCTTGTTCGCGGCCGAGATCGACCTCGCAGCCGGCGACGCCGACGCCGTCGTGCGCGACCACGTCACCCTCCCGGTCGACGTCCTGCTCCACTCGATCTACCCCCACGCCCACTACCTCTGCCGCCGGATGCGGGCGTGGGCGACGCTGCCGAGCGGCGAGGAGCAGACCCTGTTCGAGATCGCGCGCTGGGACTTTGATTGGCAGGACGACTACCTGTTCCGGCGACCTGTCGCGCTGCCCGCCGGCAGCCGGATCGAGTTCGAGTATCGCTACGACAACAGCGCCGACAACCCCGACAACCCGTCGGATCCGCCGGTGCGCGTGCGCGAGGGAGACCGCTCGGTCGACGAGATGGGCAACCTGACGATGCAGGTCACGGTCTCCGACCTCGACGCGCGGCGGCGCCTGGGTGAGGCCGCGGCGCGCCGCGCGCTGCAAAAGCGCCCGGAAGACCACGCCAAGCGCGTCGAGCTGGCGATGCTGCTGCGCGAGCTGCGCCGCGTCGACGAAGCTGCCGCCGAGGTCCAGAAGGTGCTGGCCGCCGCACCCTCGGCGCCCGCTGCGCTCTGCGAGCTCGGCAACTGCCGCGTGGTGGCGGGGCGCTTCGACGAGGCCGCCGCGGCCTTCGCCCGCTGCGTGCGCGACAACCCCGGCTACCACCAGGCGCGCGTGCAGCTGGGCGGCGTCCAGCTCAACCAGCGGCGCTTCCGCGAAGCCGCACAGACGCTCGCCGAAGCCGCGCAGCACCTGCCGGAGATGGCCGCGCTGCACAGCAACCTCGCGACCGCCTATCTCGGGCTCAACCAGCTGGCCGACGCCGAACGCCACTACCGGCTCGCGATCGAGCGCGCTCCGGACCTGTTCCAGGCGTGGTTCAACCTCGGCCGGATCCAGGCGGCGACCGGCCGCGCGCCCGAGGCGCGCCGCACCCTCGAGCGCGCGCGCCGGCTCCGGCCACAGGACCCGCGCGTGCAGCAGGCGCTGCAGCAGCTGCCGCGCTGACGGTCGGCGCGGTCAGTCCAGCCGCACCGTGCCGAGCCGGTCCTCCGGGTCGCAGACCGATCGCAGCGCCCGGCAGAGCGCTCGGACCGTCGCGTCGGCGTAGCGGTCGTAGAAGCGCTGGTTGTGCGGACCGACGCCGTGCTCCGCGGAGTAGCTGCCGCCGAAATCGCGCACCGCCAGCTCGTAGATCGACTCCTGCAGCGCGGCCTTCATCGCCGCGCCGTCGGCGACGTCGGCGGCGCGCCAGAGCACGCACAGGTGGCTGCCCCCGTCTCCCCAGTGCCCGTAGTCGCACAGCCACACCTCGGGGTACCGCGCGGCGAGCAGCGCCCGCACGCGGTCCGTGAACG
>CAZTQF010000052.1:0-9858 GCA_964615255.1 uncultured candidatus Brocadiaceae bacterium
TCGATCGCGACCGCGGCGCTGTACTCGGCGGACGACGCGCCGGTCGACGACGAGCGCGCGAGGCTCGGGCTGTTCGACGTCTCTGTGCGAGCGTCGCTGCGCGCCGGCCACGCGCCGTTGGCCCAACACGTGCGCGCCCAGCTGGAGCTGCTGCGCGCTCCCGCAGCGATCTGCGCGGCGCTGCCCGAAGGGTTGCCCGGCTCGCCGTGGAGCGAGGCGCAGGTGGTGAGCGCGCTGCTGCACGGCGAAGTCCGCGCGCTCGAGCCGTTCCGGCTGGGCCAGCTCCGGGAGCTGTTCGTCGACCTCGAGGGCCTGGACGCCGCGGCCGCAGCTGGCTCGCTGAGCGCCGAACAGCTGCGCGCGCTGGCGCCAAGGGCCCGCCACCCTGCGCTTCGCCACGGGCTGCGACGCTGCGCGCTCGAACACCTGACGCGCAGCTACGGAGCCGCCGATGCCGACCAGCGGCGACGCATCGCCCTGGAGCTGGACGAGCTCTGCGTCGACCTCGGCCGCAGCGACGGCGTCACCCGGCTGCGGTTCGAGGCCGAGGCGAGCCGCGGCAACCTGGTCTACGCCAACGGCGACTGGCGGGTCGTGGACGGCGCTCTCCGGGGCAAGTCGACAGGCGCGAACAACTTCGCGACCAGCCGCGTGCGCTTCAGCGCGATGACCGCCGTGCGGATCCGCGGCGGCATCCAAAGCGCCGACGGGCTCAACTTCCGCTGCAAGGCAGGACACGTGAACCTGCTGCTCAACTGGGAGGTCGAAGACCAGAACCACCTGTGGTCCAACGGCACCTGCCACCGCACGAAGCCGCGCGTGCTGACGCCGGGTCAAGAGCACACGATCGTGATCTTCAGCGACGGCGCCCGCTCCTACGTCTGCGTCGACGGCGCGCACCTCTACGACGTGCCGGGCTCGCTCGAGGGCACGGTCAGCGTCTACCCGGCGCTCGGCAGCGAGATCTTCGTCCGCGAGGTGCACGTGGTCGGCCTCCCGGACGGCCTCGTCGACGCGCCGGTCGGAGTGCTGATGTGAGCGGCGCCAAGGTGAGCCCTGACACCATCCGGGCGATCGCAGACGACGCCGGCTTCGACCTCGTGCGCTTCGGCCCTGCGAGCCCGGGCGAACACGGCGACCACTTCCTGCGCTGGCTCGAGCAGGGCCGCCACGGCGAGATGGACTACCTGGCCCGCAACCAGGAACGGATCCTCGATCCGACCCGGTGGCGACCAGGCCTCCGCTCGTCGATCTCGGTCGCCGTCGACTACGGCGGGCCGCCGGGCGAGCTGCGCGGCGGCGGCCGCGTCGCGCGCTACGCGACCAACCGCGACTACCACCGGTGGCTGACCAAGCGCGTGACGAGGCTCCGCGACCGCCTGCACCGCGAAGGGATGCCGCCGGACTCGATGAGCGGCGGCTCCGATGCGCTTCCCGTCCTGGAGCGCGCGCTGGCCGTGCGCGCGGGCATCGGGTTCTTGGCCAAGAGCTCGATGGTGATCTCGCCCACCCACGGCCCCTACCTGCAGCTCGCCGAGCTGCTGGTCCCGACCGAGCTGCCGCCCGACACGCCCGCGCCGGGCTCGTGCGGCTCCTGCACCGCGTGCCTCGACGCCTGCCCGACGGACGCCATCGTCGCGCCGTTCGAGCTCGACGCCCGCCGCTGCCTCAGCTACACGACCATCGAGCAGCGCGGCTTCATCCCGCCCGAGCTGCGCGAAGCGCAGGGGGAGTGGCTGTTCGGCTGCGACATCTGCCTGGAGGTCTGCCCGTTCACGTCGCGCAGCCGGCGCCGCGAGCTCACGCGAGGCGATCGCCCGGCGGACCTGCAGCCGCACGCGGTCGTCGAGACCTGGACGCTCGTCGACGTGCTCGAGATGGACGAGGCACGCTACCAGTCGGAGTTCGTCGGCACGGCCATGCGCCGCGCGACCCGCTCCGGCATGCGCCGCAACGCCGCGGTCGTGCTGGGCAACCGCAGAGACGAGCGGGCGCTGCCGCCGCTGCGCGCTGCGCTGGCAGACGAGGACCCGGTGGTGAGAGGACACGCCGCCTGGGCGATCGCGCGGATCTCTCCGGCAGACCGCGCGCTCGAACCCGCGCTGCGCCGCGAGGTCGACCCGCGCGCGCGCGAAGACCTCCGCGCCGCGCTCGACGCGGGCGGCGCCGGAGCGTAGCGCAGTGAGACGCAGACAGACCTCCTGCTTCGACAGCGGATAGAATGAAGGAGACGGCGGCGGACGTCGCGGGCGCGCGACCGTCGCGAACACGCGACCGCGTCCCGACGCCGCGATGCCGCGGAGGCTCCGGCTGCGGCGCGCCGTTCCCCTCGCGAGCGAGGTCGCACAATCGCGACCCTGTCCGGGCCGCCGGCCGCGACGGCGACTGCGGAGCGAGGCGCAGCAACCGTCCATGGCATCGCGCGTGCGCAGATTGCTGCCGTCATTTTCGACGCTTGGCAAGCCGCTTGCTCTATGCCGAGCGTGACCAACGACCGCAGCAAGATGGACCTCTCGAACAGCAACGCCGAGTTCTACAACGAGCAGAAGTGGTGCGACGACTGCAACCGCTACGTGCGGTTCCTGATGAGCGTCAACCACAGCTACTGCATCGAGTGCGGCGGGCGCGTCCGCCTGTTCAGCGGCGACGACAAGCAGTCTTTCCAGGACAACGTCCAGCGCCACAAGTGGCAGGCGAGCTAGCTCGCCGCGCTGCGCCCGCGCGAACTCGAATCATGAGGTAGGCTTCAGGGCCTTCGGGCGCCCGACAACCTGATCCCCGCGACGACCTGCCGGCCACCTCCCGGCAGGTCGCTTGCGTTTCGGGCGTACGCTCCCCATCCTGGTCGGCTCGAATCCCCACGCCGACGCAGGATCCCCCCACGTGAAGCTGTCCGATTTCCGCAACGAACCGTTCACCGACTTCTCCCAGCCCGAGAACCAGCAGGCCTTCGAGGCCGCGCGGAAGAAGGTCGAGCAGGACTACCTCGGTCGGACCTGGCCGTGCTGGATCGGCGGCGAGCAGGTCACCGGCGAGAAGACCTTCGACGGCCAGGATCCGAGCGAGCTGAGCCGCCACATCGGCACCTACCAGGAGCTCGGCAAGGCCGAGGCCGACGCCGCCGTCGACGCCGCCTACGCGGCCTTTCCCGAGTGGTCCCGCACCGACGTGCAGTACCGGATCGACCTGTTGCTGAAGGCCGTGCACGCGCTCCGCGAGCGCAAGCACGAGTTCTCGGCGATGCTCTGCTACGAGGTCGGCAAGTCGTGGGCCGAAGCGGACGGCGAGACCGCCGAAGCGATCGACTTCCTGGAGTACTACGCTTACCTGATGAAGGAGACCGCCGGGCCCCACCCGCTCACGCCGGTCGAAGGGGAGCAGAACCACCTCCGATACATCCCGATCGGGGTCGGCGCGGTGATCCCGCCGTGGAACTTCCCGCTCGCCATCATGGCCGGGATGACGTCCGCCGCGCTGATCACGGGCAACACGGTCGTGCTCAAGCCCGCGGAGCAGTCCCCTGCCGTCGCCGGGATGTGGCTCGAGCTGATGCACGAGGTGGGCCTGCCCAAGCACGTGCTCAACTTCGTCACCGGCCCGGGTGAGGTCGTCGGCGCCGCGATGGTCCAGCACCCGCGGACGCGCTTCATCTCGTTCACCGGCAGCCGCCAGGTCGGCCTGTGGATCCACGAGCAGTCCGCCAAGGTCCAGGACGGCCAGCAGTGGATGAAGCGCCTCGTCGCCGAGATGGGCGGCAAGGACAGCATGCTGATCGACGCCGAGTGCGACCTCGACGCCGCCGTCGACGCGGTGGTCGCCGCCGCCTACGGCTTCCAGGGGCAGAAGTGCTCGGCGTGCAGCCGCGCGATCGTGCACCAGGACGTCTACGACGAGTTCCGGGACAAGCTGGTCCCGAAGGTCGCGGCGATCCAGGCTGGTCACCCTGCGACCTACGGCTGCAACTTCGGCGCCGTGATCGACCCCGACGCGCTGAAGAAGTCGTTGGACTACATCGCGATCGGCAAGCAGGAGGGCACGATGCTGGTCGGCAGCGACGACGCGCCAGCGGGCGGCCACTACGTCATGCCGCACGTCTTCGACGACATCGCGCCCGATGCACGGCTCGCCCAGGACGAGGTGTTCGGACCCGTGCTCGCGCTGATCAAGGTCGAGGACTTCGAGCAGGGCCTCGAGGTCGCCAACAACACCGACTACGGGTTGACTGGCTCCGTCTTCACCGACAACGAGCAGCACAAGCGGGAGGCCATCGACCGCTTCCACGTCGGCAACTTCTACATCAACCGCAAGTGCACCGGCGCGCTGGTCGGCGCCCACCCGTTCGGCGGCTTCAACATGTCCGGCACCGACAGCAAGGCCGGCGGGCCGGACTACCTGATGCAGTTCCTGCAGGCCAAGTCGATCTGCGAGAAGATCGGCTGAGCGGTCCGGTCGGGCGGCGCGCCGCGCGACGGCTTGATGACACCGCGAGGTGGCCGCATCATCGCGCCATGCTCTCCCACCGACCGCTGGCAGCGGCGACGCTCCTGGCCGTCTGCGGCCTCGCGCCGGCAAGGGCGCAGGCAGACCCCGCCTCGCTCGGCCTACGGCCCTTGCTGGGCACGGTCGTCGACGGTGGCGGCGCGCCGGTCGTAGGGGCAAAGGTCCACGTCGTGCTCCCGGACGAGACCGCGCCCGGCAACCCGGCCGCCTCGCACGCCGTCGTGACGACCGATGCGCGGGGCCGCTTCCGCACCAAGGTCGTGCCCTGCACCCACCACCTCGTGTGGGCGATCGGCCCTGCCGGCGAGGCGCGGAGCTGCAGCGCGCCGCAGTGGGCGACGAGCGGGCAGCTGCTCGAGCTGCGCGCGGACGTGGCGCGGCCGCCGTGTCGAGTGACCGTCGACGGGCTCGACGCATGGCGGGACCTGGCGCCGTTTCGGCTCCGCCTCGCGCTGCAGGGCGTCGGCCTGCCCGACACCGAGGTCGCGCTCGGCGACGACGACGCGTGCACGCTCCCGGCCCCGCCCTCTGGCCGCGTCCAGCTCGACGTGCTCGACAAGGACGGCCAGCCGCTGGCGAGCAGCGCCTACGGCGACCTGCGGACATCCGCGATGGTGCGCGTCCAGCCGCCTCAGGAGATCCCGCTGGTAGCGGTGGACGAACAGGGCCAGCCCGTCGCCGGCGCGGCCGTGCGGTTCCGGATCTCCGCGGGCTACTCGCGCACGTTCGGCTACACGGTGTCGCTGCCGGCGCGAAATCTCTGGCGCGCGCTCGGCGAGACCGACGCGGAGGGACGCCTGACCGCGCGCATCGCGGCCAGCAAGGACCCCTTCGAGAGCAAGCGCTCCAACACCTTCGTGTTCGTCGCAGAGAAGCCGGGCCGCAAGCTCTCCTACTCCGGCTTCTGGCAGGGGCCGTTCCACGACGGCAAGCAGGTCGCCGACGAGGACTGCAAGGAGCTGCGGTTCACGCTCAGCGCGTCGGCCCCGCGCAAGGGCAAGCTGCGCGGCAGCGCGCAGGGCGGGCTCGCGGACCAGGCCGCCCTGGTCCGACTCGGCGTCCGCGTCGAGGACAAGGACAGCCGCGGCTACCTGCACGAGGAGCTGCTGTTTCCGGTCCGGACCGACGCCGACGGCGCGTTCGAGCTGCCCCACGTCCACGGCAAGATCGACGAGGTCGACGTCATCCTGAGCGGCGGCGCCGCGCGGCGGCGGCTCGCGCCCGAGGCGCTGCTGCGCCGCGTACCGCAGCGGGCGGCCTCCCTGCACGGCATCCGCGGGTTCCGCGACCAGCCCTTCGACTTCGACCTCAGCGGGCTCTGCGCGCTCGAGCTCCAGCTTCTGGACGCGACCGGGGGCCCCGCGAACGGCGTCGAGCTGCTCGTGCTGAGCGAGGAGCACGGCCGGCTGGGCGACTGCGACGGCTGGACGACGCGCGCGACGACCGACAGCGCCGGCCGCGTCGCGCTGCTGCTGCAGCCGGGCAAGTGGTTCGTGTTCGGACGCAACGCGCGGGACATGGTGCAGCTCAGCATCCAGCTCAAGAGCAACGAGAAGCGCGAGCTGCGCCTGGAGCCGATGCCCGCGATGCGCGGCCGGGTCGTCGACGAGGACGGCCAGCCGGTCGCGGGCGCCCGCATGGACTGCTACAGCTCTAGCTCGAGCGGCGCGCGCGAGACCGGCCCTCGCATCGTCGCCAACAGCCTCAACTGGACGTGGCTCGACGACCCCGTGACCGACGAGAACGGCGAGTTCGTCTGCCCGTTCCTCGCGCACCCGAGCACGCGCTACAAGGCCCGCTTCCGCGTCGGCAACCGCCGCTCGGAGGGGTTCCGCGTCGAGGTCGACGAGGAGCCTGTCACGATCACGATCCCGAAGGTCAAGTAGACCGGTGGGCGCACGGGCCGAGTTCGCTGCGCGCCACCGCCGCCTGCTGCAGCTGGAGCGCGCGGCGGAGATCGCCGAGCGCGAGCGCTTGCTGCGAGACTGCTCCGACGCCGAGCTGGTCGCACGCGGCGTCACGCTGCTCCGCATGGAGGTCACGGACCTGGAGCCGGGCTTCGCCGGACGGCTTCACGCCACGCTGCGCCCTTCGCGCGGCGGCGACCTGCCCCCCCACCGCTTCGGCCCGGGCGACGTCGCGGCGGTGCGCGGCGCGGGCGGCGACGGCGGCGCGGCCGCGGTCGTGGTGCGGGCTCGCGCTGCCGAGGTGATCGTCGCGCTCGACGCGGAGCTGGACGAGCTGCCGCCGCTGGTCCGCCTGGACCGCATGACGACGGACGTGACCTATCGCCGGCTGGACGATGCGCTCCGCTGGCTCGGCCGCGACGCCGACCGCGACGCCGGCCGCGGCCGCTTCCTCGACGTGATCTTCGGGGAGCGGGAGGGCGCGCCGTGCGAGCCCGCGACGATCGGGGCGTGGTTCGACGCAGGCCTCGACGACTCGCAGCGCGACGCCGTCGCGACGGCGCTGGCCGCCCCGCAGGTCGCGCGCATCCACGGGCCGCCCGGCACCGGCAAGACCACGGCGCTCATCGAGCTCTGTCGGCAGGCGGTCACCGCGGGCGAGCGGCTGTTGGCCTGCGCGCCGTCGAACGTCGCGGTCGACAACCTCGCGACTCGGCTCGCTGCGGCCGGCGTACGGGTCGTCCGTCTGGGCCACCCCGCGCGGATGCAGCACGACGCGCGCGACGTGTCGCTGGCCAAGCAGCTGGCCGACTCACCCGACCAGCGGGTCTTGCGCGACAGCCGCCGCGACCTGGACCAGGCGCTCCGCGCGCTGCAGAAGGCGCGCGGGCGGCACGAGCGGTCGGCGGCCCGCGCGGAGCTGCGCCGGCTGCGGGACGAACGGCGGCACCTGGAGCGCGCCGTCACGCGGGGGATCGTCGACGGCGCCGACGTGGTGCTGGCGACCACGACCGGCGCGGCCGACGCAGACATCGGCGAGCGCGCGTTCGACCGCGTCGTGATCGACGAGGCCGGGCAGGCGCTCGAGGCGGCGTGCTGGATCGCGATGCGGCACGCCGACCGGGTCGTGCTCGCCGGCGACCACCTGCAGCTGCCCCCGACCGTGCGTTCGGTCGAGGCTGCGGCCGGCGGCCTGACGCGGACCCTGTTCGAGCGCCTCGCAGACCAGGAGACGACCGCGAGCGCGAGCCGGATGCTGACCGTGCAGTATCGGATGCACGAGCAGGTCATGGGCTGGTCGTCGCAGACGTTCTACGAGGGGCGCCTGTCGGCGGCCCCGGCGGTCGCGCGCCACAGGCTGGTCGACCTCCCCGACGTGGCCAGCAATCCGTGGACCGAACAGCCGCTGGTGTTCGTCGACACGGCGGGCTGCGGCCACGAAGAGACCGCCGAGGAAGAAGAGGCCTCCCGCCACAACCCCGGCGAGGCGGCGCTGGTCGCGCGCATCGTCGGCGAGCTCCTGGAGGCGGGCGTCGCGCCGCGGGACGTCGCCGTCATCACGCCCTACAACGCGCAGGCGCAACGGCTGCGGGAGCGCTTGCCGGACCTCGCGCTCGAGATCGGCACCGTCGACGGCCTGCAGGGACGCGAGAAGGAGGCCGTCGTGGTCTCCCTGGTGCGGAGCAACGACCGCGGCGAGGTCGGCTTTTTGGCGGAGCTGCGCCGGCTCAACGTCGCCCTGACGCGCGCGCGCCGCCACCTGACGGTGATCGGCGACAGCGCCACCCTCGCGTGCGACGCGGGGCTCTGCGCGCTGGTCGAGCACCTCCAGGAGCAGGCCTGCTACCGGAGCGCCTTCGAGCTCGGCTGACGGCGCGTGGCGCCGCCCCCTAGAAGAACGACAGGCGCGCGCTGCGGGTCGAGGCTGCGCCGGCAGCGACGCCGGTGTCCCAGATGAACCACTGCGCGTAGAGCACCAGCCCGCTGAGCGCCGGGTCGTCGGGCAGCGCCACGTTGAGCGTGCCGTAACCTTGGCCGGCGACGCCCGAGGGCCCGCTGAGCATGGCGGGGACGAAGATCGCGCCGACGCTCAGGTCGACGTTGACGTTGACGCCGGCGACCGTCGAGAAGGCGAACGCCGGGCTGAGCACCAGCGTCGCGGGCGAGCCGCCCACCGCGTTGAACAGGCCGATCTTGTACTCGGTGTTGCCCAGGTTGGCGGGCGTGCCTGCAAGCATCAGCGGGAACTGGTTGCCGGAGCCCGGCGACATGACGCCGAGCTGCTGGCCCGAGCTGGGCGTGGTCTCGCTGTAGAGGGTCGGCCGGTCGAACGGCGGCAGGCCCTGCGCGACGCGCGGGTCGGTGAGCGCCCCTTCGAGGAACGCGATCAGGTCGGCCTGCTGCTGGGCGCTGAGGTTCAGCGGGATCAGCGCCGGATCCTTGTTCGGCGCGAACGGTCCGCCGCCGGCCATGTAGAACTGCACCACCTGCTGCAAGGTCGTGAACTGACCGTTGTGCATGAAGCTGTTCCGCAGCCCGACGTTGCGCAGCGTCGGCGTCTTGAACCGCCCGGCGTCCGCGGGGTTGTTGGTCACCGCCTGACGGCCAATGTCCTCGGCGATCGGGCGGAGCCCTTCGTTGTGGAACTGGTTGTCCGAGAACAGCCCGCCGCTGTGGCAGATAACGCAGCGGCCCGGACCGGCGTAGACCATCAGCCCCTGGTGCTGCTGTGGGGTCATCGCGCCGGGGTTGCCGGCCGCGAACTGGTCGTAGGGCGTCTGATCGGGCACCAGCGTGCGCTGGTAGGTCGCGAGCGCGAGGCCGATCCGAGCCGCCGTGATGTCCGGGGTCCCGAACGCAGCCTGGAACAGGTCCGGGTAGCTCTTGTCACCGGCGATCGCCTGCGCGACGTCGTTGGGCAGGTTGCTCGCGAGCGCCATCGGGCGCGCCGACTGCAGCTTGCCCGTGACCTGCGACCACTGGCGCGCGTCGTGCGCCATCTCGACCGAGGACACCACCGGACCGACGGCCTGGCTCTCGAGCGCGCCGCCCAGCGGGATCAACACCGCGCCCGTGTCCGGGTCGACGAACGTGGTCCCTGCGCGGCCGTCCCAGAAGAGGTTCTGCGACCACGCCGCGGTCAGGAACGTCTGCGACTGTCGGTCCGTGACCTGGTTGTTGAAGCCGAACAGCGGATCCGGGAAGAAGCGGTTGCCGCTGTCGCTGCGGCGCAGCGCAGGCGACGCCCAGATGTCGTCCGGGGTGTTCACGACGCCGTCGGGGCCGGGGTGACGGTTGCGCCGGAGGTCCCCGCCGCCCGCTTCGAACTTGTGGCACGTCCCGCAGGCGACGCGGTTGTTCGACGACAGCTGCTCCTCCCAGAACAACAGCTTGCCGAGGATCGCCTTCTGCGGCGTGATCGGGTTCTGCGTCGGCACCGTCATCGGCGGCA
>CAZTQF010000053.1:0-9826 GCA_964615255.1 uncultured candidatus Brocadiaceae bacterium
AGCAGCAACGCCGCGCTCTCGGCCTCGCTCGACAGCGAGCTCGACAAGCGCGCGATGGCGACGCTCGAGATGCTCCGCGCGACGGCCAGCGAGGCGATCATCAACGACGACATCGCGACGCTGCAGTCGCTGACCGAGCAGGCGATCGAGATCCCGGACGTCGAGCTGGTGTCGATCAGGGAGCAGGGCGGCGTCGAGCTCGCGAGCGCCAGCCGACCGCGCTCCGCCGACCAAGGGAGCACCATCTTCTCGAAGGCAATCGAGGTCGAGCGCCCTGGGCAACCGCTCACGGTGATCCAGCTGGAGCTCTCCACGGCGAACGAGCTGGCCGCGCTCGAGGGCCTGCAGCGCCAGAACACCCTGATCGCCGCGAGCGAGATGCTGCTCGTCGCGCTGTTCTCGTTCCTGCTCGGCCGCTACCTGACGAGCGAGCTCAAGAAGCTGCAGCAGGCCACCGCAGCGATCGCCTCGGGCGAGCTCGGCGTGGTGATCCCGGTTCGCGGCTCCGACGAGCTCGCAGGGGTGGCGCAGAGCTTCAACCGCATGTCCCAGGAGCTGCTCCGCTCGCACGTGCAGCAGCTCGCGAGCGAGGCCAAGCTGGCCGTGGTCCTGGACGGCCTGCACGACGGCGTCTGCCTGCTCGACGGCAACAACCGCGTGCGCTACCTCAACCCCCAGGCGACGCGCTATCTGGAGAGGCTGACGCCGGCGTGGCAATCGGGGCAACCGCTGACCCATCTCGGTCCCCACGCGCTCGCCGAGGTCCGCGCCGCCGACGACGGCCGGGCGCTGCTCGAGTTCGACCACGACGACGACCACAGCTGGTTCGAGGCCCACGTCTTCGCGGAGAACAGCGGCCAACGCAGCTCCGGCGAGTGGATCCTGACGATCCGCGACGTCACGGCCGCTCGCGCGCGCGACGCCCACGACCGGCGGCAGGAGCAGCTCGCGGTCGTCGGCCAGCTCGCGGCAGGCCTGGCGCACGACTTCAACAACATCCTCGGCGTCATCATCGGCGTCGCCGAGCTCAACCTCATGAACGAGGACGAGCTCGCCGAGCCGCTGCGCATGGACTTCCAGACCATCCACGAACAAGCGCAGCGATCGTCGCAGCTCATCCGACAGATCCTCGACTTCAGCCGGGGCGGCGAAGCGGACACGCAGTCGCTGCACGTCGGCGACGCGCTGCACGGCATGGTGGAGCTGCTGCAGCGCACGCTGCCGAGCTCCGTCGGGCTGACGTGCGAGATCGAGGAGGACGGCGAGCACCCGCTGGAGGTCCCGTTCGACGAGACCAAGTTCCAACAGGTCATCGCCAACCTCGTGATCAACGCCGCTGCCGCGATGCCGGCAGGCGGCTCGATCCTGCTGACCGCGCGCGCGCGCGAGGGTCAGGGGCTGCGGCCGAACGCGCCGCCCGACAGCTTCGAGCGCTGGGTCGTGGTGACCGTCGCGGACTCGGGCGAGGGCATCCCGCGGAAGAACCTGCAGCGCATCTTCGAGCCGTTCTTCACGACCAAGGACAAGAGCAAGGGCGCGGGCCTGGGGCTCGCGCAGGTCTACGGCATCCTGCAGCGCCAGGGAGGCGACATCCACGTCGACAGCACGGTCGGCAAGGGCACCTGCTTCTCCCTGTTCCTGCGCGTCGAGGAGTCGGAGCCGCCGCCGCCGCCGCCGCCGCCGGCCGCGGTCGAGGCAGGTCCGATCGCGCCGCCGGGAGACGATGCGGCGATCCTGCTGGTCGAGGACCAGCAGGAGATGCGCGCCACGGTCGCGCAGATGCTGCGCAGGATCGGCTACGAGGTGCTCGAGGCGTGCTCGGGCGAACAAGGCCTGGAGCGCTTCGACGAGCTCCACGACGGGATCACCGCGATCCTCACCGACGCCGTCATGCCCGGCATCGACGGCCTGGAGATGGCGGCCGAGATGCGCCGGCGCGGCTGCGACGTCCCGATCGTCCTGATGTCCGGCTACTTCGAACGTCAGCGAAGCGGCGCGTCCCAGCCGGACTCGGGGATCGACGCGTTCCTGCCCAAGCCCGTCGGCCTCAAGGAGCTGAGCGCCGTGCTCGGCAGGCTGTTGGCGCTGCGCGACGGCCCGCAGCGGCCCTGAGCGCGCCGCAGGGGACCGGTCGCGCTCCGCCTGGGCTCAGCCGCTCGCTAGGATCTCGACATGACCGACTCCCGACCCACGAAGGCGGGCCTGCTGTCGCTGCTGGCAGGCGCCCTCGCCCTCCCGGCGCAGCAGACCGACCCGAAGGCGCAGCCCCGCGAGCTCGGCGCCGTTCGGTGGTGGCGCGACGAGTCTGCGGCGCAGCGCGCAGCCGCGAGCTCCGGTCGGCCGGTCCTCGCGCTCTTCCAGGAGGTGCCCGGTTGAAGCACCTGCCGGGACTTCGGTGCTCAGGTCTTGAGCCACCCCCTGATCGTCGAAGCGATCGAGACGCTGTTCACGCCGTTTTGCGTCTACAACAACACCGAGAGCGACCGCGACCGTGAGACCCTCGACGCGTACGGCGAACGCACGTGGAACAACCCCGTCGTGCGCGTCGTCGACGCCGAACGGCGCGACTGCACTGCCCCGCTGCGGCGGGCGTGGTCGGTGGCGGGCATCACGGACCTGATGGCGCGCGCGCTCGCAGCAGACCGCAGGGCCGTCCCCGACTGGCTGTCGCTGCTCGCGACGACGAGCGACGCGCCGCGCGACCGGGTCGAGTCGGCGATCTTCGGCATGTCGTGATTCTGGGAAGGTGAGGCCGAGTTCGGCCTCCTCGACGGCGTGTTGGAGACCGAGTCGCTCTGGTTCGGCCGCGCCGAGGGCGTGCGCGTCCGCTACGACCCCGACCGCGTGCGCTTCGCGGACCTGCTGGAGGTCGCGGCGGCCAGGAAGTGCGACCTGTTCGTCTGGACCACCACGGACGCGCAGCTCGAGGCCGCGCGGCGCGCCGTCGGCGACCGCGCGCAGGCCTACGCGTCGCGAGACCCAGCCGAGCCGCCGCGACGAGACGAAGAGCAGCAGTACTACCTCCACAAGAGCCCGCTGCGGTTCGTGCCGATGACGCGGGCGCAGGCGACGCGGGTCAACGCCGCGCTTCGGCGCGAACCGGACAACGCCCGCCGGTGGCTGTCGCCGCAGCAGCGCCGCTGGCTGGCTCAAGTGAAGGCCGCTCCCGACACGCGCTGGCCGGTGGCGCACGGGGTTCCGCTGCCCGCGGCCGTCACGGCGCTGCGGCGCGCCGCCGAGAAGTAGGGCGCTCCGGCGTCAGCGCAGCGGGACCCGCCGCCCTTCCGTCGCGCTCACGTAGGAGGCGTAGACGACCCGCACGACCTCGCGGCCGAGGTCGCCGTCGACGTCCGAGCGACGATCTTCCCGGAGGTGGTCGGCGACCGACTGCAGCAGCCCCTGCTGGCCGGAGAACCACAGCTCGTCCGGCAGCGGCGTCGACCACCCGGCCTGGCCGTGCAGCTTCTCCATCATGTACTCGTCGCCGAAGGCGCCGTCCCGCGTCGCGTAGGACCTGAGCGTGTCGACCGGCGACAGCGAGCACTCGAACCGGTGGTCGCTGCCGAGCACGGTCAGGTGGCTCTGCATCCCGCCGAGCATGTTGTCGCTGCCGTAGCAGACGCCGCGCGTCCCGTCGTCGAACTGCAGCACGCACGTGCCCCAGTTCTCGACCGGGTGCCAGCCCTTGGCCACGTCGCAGCGGGCGTCGCCCACCGCCGCGGAGAGGTCCGCGACCTCGGCGGTCACGGCGACGACCTTGGTCGGCGCGCCGCGCAGCCGCAGCCCCTCCCGGCGCTTCCACCAGATCATCGTGCCGATCGGGTGCGCGCCGAGACGGAGCAGCGCGCCGCCACCCGCGAAGCGCCAGTCGCGGGCGTACTCCGCGTGCGAGCCCGAGTGGCTCTCCCAGCCGCGCAGCTCCAGCGCCACGCCTTCGGCCGCGGCGGCGAGCTTCGCCGCCCGCTCGATCGCGGGCGCGAAGATCCAGTTCTCGCCGTAGAAGAGCTGGACGCCCGCGCGCTCGCACGCCGCGACCATCGCGTCGGCGTCGGCGACGGCCGCGTCGAGCATCCGGCCGCGGTCGGTGCCCGCGACGTCCGCGGCGCTCGCGTCCGGCGCGAGCCCCTGCCCCCAGTAGGCCGTCAGCGGCTTGGTGCACAGCACGTGCTTCTGCGCGCCCGCCGCGCGCTCACAGAGCGGCGCGTGGGCGTTGTTGGGGACGCAGAGGTCCACCAGCGTCACCGCAGGATCGGCGAGCGCCTCGTCGAGGGTCGCCGCCCGGTCCGCGCCGTGATCGCGCGCGAACGCCGCGGCCTTGGCGCGATCGCGCGACACGGCCACCGTCTCGACGTCCGCGTGGTGCACCTTGCGCCAGCAGGTCAAGCGCGTGCGCGCGAGGAAGCCGGTGCCGACGACGGCGACGGTGAGCGGGCGTTTCATCGCGGCGAGTGTAGACGCAGGCACGCGCGGTATCCTGCTCGCAACGATGACGCCCCTCACAGCGAACGCGCACGCGCGGGTAGGCCTGCTCGGCAACCCGTCGGACATCTACGGCGGGCGCGGCCTCGGGTTCAGCGTCGCAGGCATGACCGCGACCGTGCGTCTCGAGCCCGCCGCCGAGAACGCCCTGCCCAACGAGCTGTTCGAGGCGGCCTGGACGGTCGCAGAGCGCGAGCTCACGGCGGCGGGCGTCGAGGTGCGCGCCCGCCCCTTCGCGCTCACGTTCGAGAGCGACATCCCGTTCCAGGGCGGCCTCTCCGGCTCGAGCGCGCTGGTCACGGCAGCGCTGCGCGCGTGGAGCCGGTGGTTCGCGGCGCCGCTCGCCGCCCGGCGGGTCGCCGAGCTCGCGCTCGCGGTGGAGAACGAGGTGCTCGGGATCCGCGCCGGGCCGCTCGACCGCGTCGTGCAGGCCCACGACGGGCTGCTGGCGATGGACTTCGCCGCGCCGTTCGCGCCGACGGCCGCGCGGCGGCTCGACCCCTCGCTGCTGCCGCCGATGCTGCTGGCGTGGCACGGCGTGCCCGGCCGCAGCTCCGGCGACGTGCACGCGCCCGTGTTCGCGCGGTTCGAGGCCGGCGACGAGCAGGTGCGCGAGACCATGGCCGCGCTCGCCCGCAACGCCGAGGCCGGCGAAGCGGCGCTGCTGCAGGGCGACGGCGCGGCGTTCCGGCGCTGCGTCGACCGCAACTTCGAGCTCCGCGCCCGGGTCTTTCAGATCGAGGCCGCCGACCGTGAGCTGATCGAGCTGGGCCGCAGCGCGGGCGCGGCCTGCAAGCTGCCGGGCTCCGGCGGCTGCGTGCTGATGGTCTGCCGCGACGAGCAGCACCTCGCCGACGTCGAGCAGCGCTGCCGCGCGGCGGGGCGCGAGACGATGCAGCCGACGGTCGCGCCTGCCAGCCCGCAGCTGCGCGCCGTGTTCCTCGCGGCGGGCTTCGCGACGCGGCTCTATCCGCTGACCGAGAAGCAGGCGAAGCCGCTGCTCGAGGTCAACGGCAAGCCGATGCTGACCCGCATCGTCGCGCAGGTCGCCAGGACCGGCGCGGTCACAGACGGCGTCGTCGTGACCAACGGCAAGTTCCACGCTGACTTCGTCGCCTGGGAGCGGTCGGCGCGCGCGCCGCTGCCCGTGACCGTCGTCAACGACGGCGCGCAGACCAACGAGACCCGGCTGGGTGCGATCCGCGACCTCGCGCTCGCCCTCGAGCGGATGCCGCCGACGGACGGCGTCGACGGCTACCTCGTGATGGCCTGCGACAACCTGTTCGACTTCGACCTCGCGCAGCTCGTCGAGCGCTTCCGGCGCGGCGGCGCGGGGCAGCTGATCGTGCGTCAGGTTCCGAGCCCGGTCCCGCCTGGCCGCTACAGCGAGGTGGTGCTCGACGGCGACCGCGTGGCGCGCTTCCGCGAGAAGCCGCAGCAGCCCGAGTCCGACCTGTCGGCCATCGCCGTCTACGTGCTGCCGCCCGAGCTGCCGGCGCTGGTGCGCGCCTATCTCTCCGAGGACAGCAACCCGGACGCGCCGGGCCACTTCCTGGCGTGGCTGTCCCAGCGCTTGCCGCTCGAGGCGACCCCATTGACCGGACGCTGGCTCGACATCGGCAGCGTCGAGGACCTGGAGCGGGCCCAGACCGCGTTCGAGGACTGAGCCCCTAGAGCTTGCGCACGCGCAGCCGGCGCAGGTCGAGCGGGAGCGAGTGGTCCTGGAACCCGATCGCGCCGGTCGCCGGACGATCCGCGATCGCGCGGTGCTGCAGCGACATGACGTGCACGAGCCGGCCGTTGAGCGTCACGCGCACCTCGCCGCCCTCGACCCGAACGTGCATGTGGTTCCACGAGGGCGCGGGCTTGGCCGCGTTCGCGCTCGGCGGGCCGCCGGGGATGATCCCGCCCGCGTCGTGGTCGGTCAGGCGCTTCTTCTGAGCAGGCGTCGCGTAGAGCTGCACCTCGACCCCCGTCGGCACCGGGTTCGCGCGGTCTCCCACGTGGAAGTAGAAGCCGCTGTTGCCGCGCGCCTGCAGGCGATAGTCGAACTCCGCCTCGAACTCCGCGTAGTCGCCCTGCAGCCACAGGTAGTGGTCGTAGCGCTGCCAGCCCCGCTGCCCTTCGCTCGGCGTCAGGGTCGCGACGCCGTCGACGAGCGTCCAGTTGCCCGCGGTCGTGAAGTTGTCCTCGATCGCGGCCGCCGACAGCGGCTCGAGCCAGGGTCCCGGCGCGTCCAGCGGGAGCAGCTCGACCTTGCGGAACTGGACGGGGTGGCTCTCCGACTGCAGCGAGATGGTCCCGCGCCGCAGCTGCTCGCCGCGTCCGTCCGCGAGCAGGCGCTTGGCGTCGCCGTCGCGCGGATCGAGCTGCGGGTCGTCGTAGCTCATCACCGTGTGGCCGTCCATCAGGTGACGGATCGTGTCCCCGCGGACCTCGACCTCCGCGGTCACCCAGACGTCCCCTCGGTAGGTCTCCGACTGCGAGTTCCAGCAGTGGTTCGTCCACAGCTTGCCGTCGCGGACCACGTTGGTCCCCGGCGTGCACAGGTTGAGCGTCGACCGCGCCCCCTTGTCGCGGCCGCCGAGCAGCTGCACCTCGATCGACGCGGGGAAGTCCTGGTCCTTCTGCATCGAGGCCGCGGGCTGGCCGTGCAGCATCAGGCCGCTGTTGCGGAACGCCCAGCCCGGCCCGCCTTCGACCTGATCGCCCAAGAAGCGGTACTCGACGCGCAGGCGGTAGTCGGCGAACTCCATGTCGTGGAACAGGTGTCCGAAGCGGCCGCGGAAGCCGTCGTCGTAGGCGTCGTAGGCGACGGTGAGCAGGCCGTCGACGACGCGGAAGGTGCGGCCGAAGTTCTCACCGACCTCGTAGCCGGTGATCTTCGGCGTCCAGCCGGTGAGGTCCTCGCCGTTGAACAGCTGCAGCCAACCCTCTGTGGCGCCGCCCTTGTCCTGGGCCCGGAGGCCGCCGACCGCGAGCGACGTGAGGAAGAGGACCGAACCAAGAGCGCGCGCAGACCGGGTCATGCCGCAGACGGTAGCGGATCGTGACCCCGCGAGAGAGGCACCATTGCCGCCCACGCGGCGGCGCGCACCGGCGAGCCGGCAGACGCAGCGCCCGGTCCGGCGACGCCGAAGCCAGCGGGAGTCCCGCAGCGGGACGCGTCACACATTCGGTGAGACGGAAGCAAGGGGCGCGCCCCCGCGCCGCGGCGCCCGATGCGCCGTTGCATCCGCGCTACACTTTCGAGGCGAAGCCCGCCCCGGCCTCGGCGGACCCGTCGCCTCGTCACTCATGCCACGACTCTCCCAGAACGTCTTCCTCGGCACAGCCGTCGCCCTCGCCGCGCAGCTCCCGAGTCAGCAGTTCACCAAGCAGGTCGCGCCGCTCGGCGTGCCGTTCGTCCCGCACGGGAACATCGGCAACGGCTCCGGGCTGTGCGTCGCGGACTTCGACGGCGACGGCGACATGGACGCGCTGGTGCCCGGCCCGCAGGGAGCGCCGTTCTTCCTGTTCCGCAACGACGGCGCGATGCAGTTCGCTGACGTCACGGCGACGGCGGGGATGGGCACGACCGCGCAGGTCCGCTGCTGCATCGCCGCGGACATCGACAACGACGGTGACCAGGACGTGCTGGTCGGCAACAACAACGCCTACGTCCAGCTGTTCGTCAACCAGGGCGGGATGACGTTCGTCGAAGAGTCCGCGCCGCGCGGGCTGATCAACGGCGACGACGTCTATGGCGCGACGTTCGGCGACTACGACAACGACGGCTGGCTCGACGTCTACCTGAGCGTGCGCAACAGCGGCGTCACCGGCGCGCTCGCCTCGAACGCCCTCTTCCGCAACACGGGCGGCGGGAACTTCATCGACACCACCAGCGTCGCCGGCGTCGGCAGCATGCGGCCTACGCTGGTCAGCGCCTTCATGGACTACGACGAGGACGGCTGGGTCGACCTAATGCTGTGCAACGATAAGGGGCTGACGTTCGGCCCCAACGAGCTGTACCGCAACAACGGCGACGGCACCTTCACCGACGTCAGCGTGCAGACCGGCACCAACATCGCCGTCGACGGCATGGGCATCGACTTCACCGATGTCTTCTGCGACGGCGGCGTCGACTTCTACGTCACCGACCTGCCGATCGACCACCTCTTCCAGCTGTGGGACCCGGCGACGAACGCCTACCTCGACGCGACCTACACCTACGGCCTGCAGGGCGGCGCGGTCGGCTGGGCCTGCAACTGGCTCGACTACGACAACGACGGCTGGCAGGACCTGCACGTCGTGCAGAACGCGTGGAACAACCTGCTGTTCCGCAACCCCTGTCAGCCGGCGAGCGCGCAGGTCGCGTGGACGGACGCAGCACCCAGCGTCGGCCTCGCGCACTCGACCTACCAGTTCACCAACGTCATCGCCGACTTCGACGACGACGGCCGGCTCGACGTCCTCGAGCGCTTCAGCGTCGGCTTCCCGGCGCTGATGGAGCCCGAAGGCGCGGCGATCTACCGCAACGAGGTCCCCGCGGGCAACTGGATCAAGTTCACCGCGCGCGGCCGCGTCAGCAACCGCGACGGCTTCGGCACCCGCGTCGTCACCGAGACCGGCAGCCACGTCCAGCGGCAGTGGTTCCGCAACGGCGTCGGCTACCAGAGCAGCTCGGATCCGCGGCTCAACTTCGGCCTCGGCGCCGCGACCCAGGCCGACCTCGTCACCGTCCGCTGGCCGTCGGGCCAGGTGCAGTACCTGCACGACGTCCCCGCGAATCAGATCGTGGACCTCGTCGAGCCGGTCCTGACCGTCAACGGGCCGGTCGTCGCGGGCCAGAGCGCGTCGCTCGACCTCTCGATCCCGGGCGACGAAGGGCTGCTCTACCTGATGATGCTGTCGTTCGCGGATTCTCCCGCGACGCCGCTGCCCGACGGCAAGCTGCTGCCGCTGTTCTTCGACGGCCTGTCCATGCTGACGCTGTCGTTCGGCAACTCGCTGCTGCCCAACTCGGTTGGCCTGCTGGACGGCGCCGGCGCCGCCTCGTCACCGCTGACGCTCCCGAGCGTGCCGGGGATCTCGGGGCTCACGCTCTACGCGACGGCGGCGACGCTCGACGCGCCGCGCTTCCCGTTCTTGCGGACCGTCTTCCCGACCGCGACGCCGTTCACGGTCCAGTAGCGCGCGCTCCGCTCCGCCCCCCCGTGGCGCGCCGCGGTCGCGGCGGTAGCCTGGGGGGCGTGCCCACGCTCCGCCTCCACGCGCTGGTGACGACGACGCTGATCGCCGGGGTCGTCGCGACCCAAGCCGCGCCGAGCTACAGCCGCGAGGTCCGGCCGATCCTGTCGGAGCACTG
>CAZTQF010000054.1:0-9705 GCA_964615255.1 uncultured candidatus Brocadiaceae bacterium
CGGCGATCGCCAGCGCGCGCTCCCGGGCCGCCATCGTCGGCGGGTCGTAGGCCGCCTGCACCAGGCGCTGCGCGCGCCCGCCGCTCGCGCTCGCGGCGAGCGGGTAGCCCCTCACGTCGGTCAACAGCAGGTCCTGCCCCGGCGCGAGCGCGCCCAGCAGGCTGCCGTCCAGCGGCCGCCCCACGGTCAGGGTCAGCGTGCCGTCGCGCACGGCCAGCTCGTCGCGCACGCCGAGCATCAGCTGCCCCCACTGCATGAAGAGACCGGGCTCGAGGCGCGCGGGCGCCTCGGCGCGCGCCAGCCGCTCGTCGCCCGAAGCGAGCACGATCGGCTGCGCGCCTTCGCCCGGCCGCTGCCACTCGAGCCGCAGGAATCCGCCGCCCCACTCCGGCGGGAGCTGGCCCGCGAGCAGCGCCTCGAGCTCCTGCGTGGTGTCCTCGATCGGAGCCGCCTCGGGCGCGTCGCCGAGCGCCGCGTTCGCGAGCGCGCCCAGGTCTTGCAGCCACTGCTCTGCGGACTGCTGCACGCGCTCCTTCTGATCTTCGAGCTGGGCCATGGCGCCGCCGACGGCGTCGCTGACGTTGCCCTCCAGGTCCGCCTCGTGGCCGCTCTCCAGCACCTGCACGAGGACGAGCGAGAGCAAACCGAGCGGCGCCAGCGACGCGACCGAGAGCACCGTCATCAAGCGGAAGCGGAGGTTCGCGACCGCAGCCAGCAGCTCGCTGAGCATCACCAGCAGGAACGGCGTGCTCATGAGGCACAGCAGCAGCCCGAGCTGGTTGGCGGACTGCTCCGCCGCCGCCCACTGCCCGTCGGTCGAAGAGACCGCGAGCACCGCGCCGTCCCAGCCGTCACCGCGGAGCGGCGCGAACAGCGACAGGCGGCGCCCGCCCTCGGGCAGCAGCGCGGCCGCCTCCGTCGACTCGGCGGACCCGACCGCGCGCGGCAGGGACTGGACCTCGACGCGGGCGTCGACGCCGAGCGTCGAGGCGCTCAGCTGACCCGTCCGGTAGATGGACACCACGAGGTCCTCGAGCCCGGCCAGCGCTTCGTCGCTCAGGACCCGCTCGCTGCCCTGCTTGACCAGCGGGGAGTCCGGCGGGTCGCGCGGCGCGACCGCCCGCTGGTTGACGAACACCACGGAGCGGAAGCGCATCCGGTAGTCGGCGAGGTTTCGGAACTCGATGGCCGAGACCGAAGTGTCGCTGGGCAGGTCCAGCAGCGGGTAGCCGACGTTGACGTGTCGCTCCTGCGAGTCGTCGACCCAGCTCAGGGCGATGGACGCCGGCGAGGACGCCGGCGGGTCGTCCCGCGTGTTGTGCACCGCGAGCTCGTAGAACATCGAGACCTGGTGCTCGAGCACCAGGGTCTGCTTCTGGCGCCCGTCGCGGAAGTGCAGGACCACCTCCGCGACGCGCGAGCCCGGGTTGGACGACGGCAACCCCGGATAGGCCGCGCGATAGAACAGCCAGAGCTTCTCGGGGGACTCCACGGCCTCAGGGATCGTCACCTTGCCGACCGCGCCGGGCGCGAGCTCCAGGCCCGCGTCCTGCGGGTAGGGACCGCGCAGATCGGTCAGCACCCCGTCGCGCGACGGCTTGCCCAACGAGAGCGGCACGATGGCGCCCGCTTCGCGGCCCTCGAGCGACATCCCGACGAGGCGGACGTCGGGGTTGCCGGTGCATCCGAGCGTGGCCGAGCGGAGCGGCGCTTCCAGCTCGAGCTGCACGATGCCTGCCTCCCAGAAGTCGCGGCCGAGCGAGGTCGCGTCATCGAAGAGCAGGTCGAGCGAGATCGACTGCTGGACCTTCTGCTCGCCGTAGTCCAGCTCCACCTCGAGCACCGCCGGCGGATCGGCGTCGGGTACGAGGCTGATCGCCGGCGCGAACGGCCGCGCGACGACCAGGAACAGCCGCTCTCCGGCCAGCGCGCGCTCGAACGGGAAGCTCTCGGTCCGTTCGCTCGGGAGCGGCAGCCAGTAGCAGCGCACCGGCAGGCCGTCGAAGGAGCGGATCGGCGGCCCGAACTGGTCGGGGACGAGGTCGACGAGCGAGCGGTAGGTCGTGTAGCGCTGTCGCGTGATCCCGCGACCGCTGACCAGGTCGACCACCGCGCGGTCGCGGCTCGCGCCGCGATAGCTCTTGAGCGAGCCCTCCTCCAGCAGCGGCAGCATCTCCTGGAGGCTCGCGAGCCGGCCGCTCAGCGCGCCGCGCTGCTCTTCGGCCCGCCAGCTGCTCAGCATCGCGGGCAGCCCCAGGCCGAGCACGAACGAACCGACCCCGACGAAGGCGAACACGCCGCGCAGCCACCGCGCCCTGCCGCGGATGCGCGACCAGCCTCGCAGCATCAGCACGAGGGCGAGCAGCGCCAGCAGCGGCACCAGCAGGTAGCGTAGATCGACGAGGAGTTGACTGGAGAGCAGCGCGCTAGGCTCGACCGTCGGCGCGAGCAGGCCCGGGTCGCCGATCCGGAGCACGCCGCTGCGCGGACCTTCGAATGGATCCGTCCGGCTCCAGGACATCGACGTCCCGCCCTCGCCTCCGACGAGGTCGTAGTCGCGGAGCACGAGGTCGAACCCGAAGCGAGTCGTTCCCGGCCGCAGGTTCGGAAAGTGGTGGAACGGGACCGCGGCCTCGAAGCGGTAGCCGCCGCCTTCGAGCGGGCGGCTGGCGACCGTGAGGCCGGCGAGCTGCGTCGCCTGCTGAAGGGGCTCGTCGCCGGTCGCTTCGCGCTCGCTGCTGCCCCATGCCCATGGGCGCTGCGTCTGCAGCGGGAACAGTCGCAGCACGCTCCGCTCGGTGCGTGTGGCTGCGTCTCGCGTGTCGCCGCCGACGTGCAGCTCGACGCAGTCGACCTGCCCCTGGGCGGTGAGCTCGTCCCCGGAGAAATGGTCATCCCGGACCGTGCCGGCCAGGTAGAGACGATTGTTGTCCCAACTGACCAAAAAGGTGGCCGACAGGTCCCTGCCGTGCTTCCAGCGGCCCGCCCCCTCGAAGATCTGCTCTCGACCGAACTCAAACTGCGGCAGAGACTTCCAATCGGCCAAATCGCCGTCGACCAGAGGCGTGAAGCGCGGCGCGGCCCATTCTTGCGCGAGCGCTCCAGGAGGTTGCTGGGCGTTCGCGCCGAGCGCGATGGTCAGCGCGGCCAAAGAGAGGAACAGCAGCGCTCGGACCATGGGCGGCGCATGCTATCTCTGGCGACAGAGCCCGAACAAGCGAGCTCCGGCCGATTCGCTCGCGAATCCTGCCGGCAAGCGGCGGGGCCGTTACGCCCCGCCGATCCACCGATCAGTCGCGGCGGCGCGGGCGACGGCCGCCGCCGCGCGGGCGGCGCGGGCGATCTTCGTCGTCCCCGAGCACGTCCTCGAACGACTCCAGCTTGGGCTCCTGCCCACCAGCGCCCTTGTCGCCGTCGTCGAACTCGCTCATCGGCATCGAAGAGCGGCCCCGGCGGCGCGGGCGATCGTCCTCGTCCTCGTCACGCCGGGGACGGCGCGGGCGGTCGTCGCCGCCCTCTTCGTCGCGGCGGCTCCGGCGGCGCGGGCGGTCGTCGCCGTCCTCGTCGCGCCGCGGGCGGCGCGGGCGGTCGTCGCCCTCCTCCTCGTCGCGGCGGCTCCGGCGGCGCGGACGGTCGTCGCCGTCCTCGTCGCGCCGCGGACGGCGCGGGCGGTCGTCGCCCTCCTCTTCGTCGCGGCGGCTCCGGCGGCGCGGGCGGTCGTCGCCGTCCTCGTCGCGCCGGGGGCGGCGCGGACGCTCCTCGCCGTCGCCTTCGGCGCCGCCCTCAGCGGGCTCCATCAAGGCCTTGCGGCTCAGCTTGACCTTGCCGAAGTCGTCGATCGCGATGACCTTGACCTCGACCTCGTCGCCGATGCGCACGACGTCGGTGACCGCGCGGATGAACTCGTTGGAGAGTTCGCTGACGTGCACGAGGCCTTCCTGGCCCGGCAGGATCTCGACGAACGCGCCGAACTCCTTGATCGCGGTGACGCGGCCCGTGTAGGTGGTGCCGAGCTCGACCTCGGCGGTCATCGCCTTGACGTGCTCGAGGCACTTGTCGACCTTCTCGCCGTTGACGCCGGTGATGGTGCACATCCCGCTGTCCTCGATCGAGATCTTGACCTCGTACTCCTCCTGCATCGAACGGATGTTCTTGCCGCCGGGGCCGATGATCAGGCCAATCTTCTCGCTCGGCACCTGCACCGACTCGAGGCGCGGCGCGTTGGGGCTGAGCTGCTTGCGCGGCGCGCGCAGCGCCTTGAGCATCTCGCGCAGGATGTGCAGGCGGCCTTCCTTGGCCTGCTCGAGCGCCTCGGCGAGGATCTCGCGGGTGAGGCCCTCGCACTTGATATCCATCTGCAGCGCGGTGATCCCGCGGCCGGTGCCGACGACCTTGAAGTCCATGTCGCCGCAGCCGTCCTCGCTGCCCAGGATGTCGGACAGGATCGCGTAGTCCTTGCCCTCCATCACGAGGCCCATCGCGATGCCGGCGACCGGCTGCTTGATGGGCACGCCGGCGTCCATCATCGACAGCGTCCCTGCGCACGCCGTCGCCATCGACGACGAGCCGTTGGACTCGAGGATCTCGCTGGTGACGCGGATCGTGTAGGGGAACTCCTCGACGCCGGGGAGCAGCGGCTCGAGGCCGCGCTCGGCGAGCGCGCCGTGGCCGATCTCGCGACGACCGGGCGCGAGCATGCGCTTGGTCTCACCGACCGAGAACGGCGGGAACGCGTAGTGCAGCAGGAAGCGCTTGCGCGGCTCCGGCATCAGACCGTCGATGATCTGCTGGGCGTCGGTGCCGGCGAGCGTCACGACGCCGAGCGCCTGCGTCTCGCCGCGGGTGAACAGCACCGAACCGTGCACGCGCGGCAGCACGCCGACCTCGATCGTGATCGGGCGGATGTCCTCCGGGCTGCGGCCGTCGGCCCGCACGCCCTGGTCCAGGATCGACTCGCGCTCGCCCTTCTTGACGAGCTTGCCGATGATCTCGCCGACCTTCTTGTTGTGGGCCTTGGCTTCGGCCTCGTCCATCGAGGCGGGCGCAGCGAAGTCGGCCTCGGCGGCCGACTTGGCGGCCTTGATGGCGGCCTGCCGGACCTGCTTGATGCCGAGCGTCAGCGGCGCCTGGCGCAGCGCCTTGCCGTGCGCCTTCTCGATCTTGGCCTCGAGCTTGGTGTCGGCGACGGGAGCTTCGAACTCCATCTTCGGCTTGCCAGCCTTCTCGGCCAGCTCCTCGACCATCTCGACGATCTGCTTGATGACCTCGTGCGCCTCGGCGAGGGCCTCGAGCACGACGTCTTCCTTCACTTCCTTGGCGCCGGCCTCGACCATGACGACCGCGTCCGAGTGGCCCGCGACGGTCAGGTTGAGCTTGTTCTCCTCGCTCTGGAGCTGGGTCCAGGTCGGGTTCACGACCAGCTCCCCGTCGACGTGGCCCATGCGGACCATGCCGAGCGAGCGGCCGTGCGGCAGCGAGCTGACCGCCAGCGCGGCGAAGCTCGCGATCGCGGCCAGGATGTCACCGTCGTTCTCGCGGTCGCTCGCGATGCACTGCGACAGCACCTGCACGTCTCGCCGGAAGCCGTCGGGGAACATCGGCCGGATCGAGCGGTCGATGATCCGGCAGGTCAGGATCTCCTTGGTGTTCGGCCGACCTTCCCGCTTGAAGAAGCCGCCCGGGATGATGCCCGCAGCGGACATCTTCTCCCGGTAGTCGACCGTCAGCGGGAAGAAGTCCATGTGGTCGGGGGCCTTGCTGCTGTTGGCCGCGGCGAACACCACCGTGTCGCCGTAGCGCGCCAGCACGGCGCCGTCCGACAGCTTGGCCATCCGGCCGGTCTCGAGCGTCAGCGTGCGGCCGCCGATCTCGCGCTCGACGACCACGTGGCCGCCGGGAGCTGCGGCCGCCGCCTCGGCGCCGGCCTTCTTGGCGACCTTCTTGGTCGCCTTCTTGGTGACCTTCTTGGTCGCCTTGCGGGCCGTGGTCTTTCTGGAAGTGGAACTTCGCGACTTGCTCGCGCTCGCGCCCTCGGCGCTCTTCTTGGTTGCCATTGGCTGTTGAGGTCTCTTTCTCTGCAATTGGATACGTGGTGCGGGCAGCCTCCGATCCGTCCCTACGTGGGACTCAGGCTCGGAGCCCGGGCCTCCTGCCCGAACTGCCTGCGGGTGCGCAGGTCCGGCGCCTGCCGGGTGCGCGGGCGCCGCGACGGATCAAGCTGCCGCGGTCGCCTGGAGTTGCTCACGTGAGCGGCTCCGGAAGATGGGGACCAGCCCCCGGCCATGTGCCGGCTGGACCGATCAAGTGTGTTGGGGACGAATCTCCTGGCGGGGTAGCGAACTGCCGAGCAGATCGACTACGGCGTCCACCGAGCGGCGGGTCAGCCGCGGAGGCCGAGCTTGGCGGCTAGCTCCGCGTGCTTCTGCGGGTCGGTGCGACGCAGGTAGTTGCGCAGCTTGTTGCGCCGGTTGACCTTGGCCAGCAGTCCGTGCCGGCTGTGGTGGTCCTTTGGGTGGCGCTGCATGTGCGTGGTCAGCTCCTTGATCTGCGCCGTGAGCACGGCGATCTGGACCTCCGGCGACCCACTGTCGGTGTCGTGCCGGCGGTTCTCGGAGATGATCTGCTTCTTGGTCTCGTTTGCGATGGTCATCCCTGTGTCCTCGTGTCAGTGATTTGGCAGCCAACGCTCCAGAACAGGGCTTCCGGATGCGCGGTCAGCCTGCCCGACAAACCCGGGCAGGCAGGAAGCCGACCGATCGGGCCGGATTCCGCGCGAGCAGGATAGCGACCGGAGCCGCGCAGCCGCAAGCGCCGCGGACGATTCCAGGGGTTTTGTGAGGCATCCGGATACGGGCTCACCGTATCTCGAAAGGCCCCGCGACAGCGCTCAGCGCACGCTGCGATCCGGGAGCTGCAGCAGCAGCTGCTGGACCGCGAGCTCCACACAGCTCCGCGCCATCGCCTCACGACCGATCGGCGCAGCGCCGGCGCCGCCGGCCTTGACGCGGCCCTGGATGGTGCCGCTCCAGAGCGGCGTGCCGTCGCCCGCGACCATGGCCGCTTCGAAGTGGAACCGGACCTTCCGCGTCGACATCAGCTGCCCCTCGTCCCACTCGGAGACGCGCACGGCGAGCACGGCGTCGTCCTTGCTGGCGCGCGCGAGGTCGGCCAGCGCCTCCGGCGTCACGATCGACTCGCCGCCGGGGGCGGCCCCGCGCACCGAGGCGTCCACCCAGGTCTGCCGCGTCGGCGCATAGCGACGGTCGGGCAGCTGGCGGTTGATCTCCTGCCGCAGGAAGGTCAGGTGGCGGGAGACGCTCGCGTTGCTGGTGCCGTCCTCGATCGGGAGCAGCGACACGATGGACGGGCCCTTGGCCCCGAACGCCGTCGTCGTCACGAAGTTGGCGTCGACGTCCACGGGGTTCGGCGCGATGCATCCCGCCAGCAGCAGGAGGCCGCACGCCGAGGCGCAGCGGACGAAACCGCGCCCAGACGAAACTAGCTTGTTGACCATGGTTGACCGCTCCTCAGCAGAGGTTCGGTTGGACCATAGCAGCGACCTCGGGCGGGTTGAAGCCCGAGATTGGCGCGCGCCTACTTGCGCGACCGGCGGCGCCGGCCCTTGAAGGTCCGGTGGCCCGTCTTCTTCTGCGCGACCATGTCGTCAACGGCCTTCTGCGCGGCCTTCTTGTCGCCCTGCAGCAGGGCGTCCTCGAGATCGAGCGCCGAGCGGATCATCCGGTTCATGGCGATCCGGTAGTCGCGGACGAAGGCCTCCTGCTTGTCCTGCGGCTGCTCGCCCGTGATCCGCGGCGGGTGCTGCTTGGAGGCCTGCAGCGCCGCCTGGGCCGCGGCGACCTTGGCCAGCGGCGGAGCCTCGCCGGGCTTGCCGTCCTCCAAGAAGTCGATCACGGCGTCGAGCGCCTCGTCAAACCTCTTCATCTCCGCCTTGATCGGCGCCGCAGGCCGTTCACTCTCCTGGGCTTGCAGCGAGGGGACCGGGACGAGGGCGAACAGCAGGGACGAGAGCAGGAGGTTGCGCATGGTGGAGTTCTGGGACAGGGACGCCGCCTCATGCAAGCAGCTACCCGAGCGGAAGCAAGCCGCCGAACCAGGTCTTTGTCCGGCACCGCCGGACGACCGCTCGGCCCCGCGAAAATGGCTCCCGCCGCCGCCAAGTGCCGCGGCGTGGACGGTCGATGAGACGGATATGAGCCCGGAGCCGCCGAACGACCAGGACCCCGCGCCGGGCACGCCCGCAGTGGGACTGGACCCGACGGCGCTCGCGGCGGCGTTCCCGTTCCACTTCGTCGTCGACCCCAGCGGCTCGGTCGAGCAGGTCGGCCCGTCGCTGGCGCGGCTGGCGCCGGCGCTGCTCGGCGCGACGCCGACCGAGCACTTCGAGCACCACCGGGGCAAGGCCGCGCTCGACCTCGGCGCGATCGCAGCTGCCGCGCCGTCCTACGTGCTGCTCCGACACACCGCGACGCGGCTGCTCTGGCGCGGCCAGACGCTCCGGTCGGGAGGCCGCCTGATCTTCGTCGGCGCGCCCTGGGTCGCGTCGACCGAGGAGCTGGAGCCGTCCGGCCTGTCGCTGGACGACTTCGCGCCGCACGACCCCATCTCCGAGTACCTCACGCTGCTGCAGGAGAAGCACACGGCGCTGCGCGACGCCACGAGCCTGTCGCGCGAACTCCGGCTGGCCCAAGGGCAGCTGCAGCGCCAGCTGCACGAGACCCAGGCCGAGCGGAGGAAGCTCGGCGCGCTGATCGAGACCGTCCCGTGGGGTGTGCTCGTCGAGGACACGCACGGTCGCGTCGCCACCGTCAACGAGCCGTTCTGCCGCCTGTTCGCCGTCGACGCCACGCCCGACGACCTCGTCGGCAGAGACACTGGCGAGCTCACCGCCGCCATCGTCGCGCGCGTCGCGACCCCAGACGCGTTCCACGCCCGCGCAGCGCAGCTCCGCGCTGCCGGCGCCCAGCAGCTCGGAGATCCGATCACCCTCGTCGACAGCCGCGTGCTCGAACGCGACTACGTCCCGGTCGCCGATCAGGACGATCCGGTCGGCCACCTGTGGGTGTTCCGAGACGTCACCCGACGGCACCAGGCGGCCGCGGCGCTGGAGGACGCGCGGCAGCGCGCGGAAGACGCGAACACCGCGAAGAGCGAGTTCCTCGCGATGATGAGCCACGAGATGCGCACTCCGCTGGGCGTGATCGTCGGGATCGCGGAGCTGCTGCAGGCAGGCCCGACGCGCGAAGTGCAGCGCGACCTGGTGCAGCGCCTCGGCTCGAACAGCCGCTCGCTGCTGCAGTTGATCGACGCGTCGCTCGACTTCGCGCGCCTGGAGAAGCGGCAGCTGGACGTACAGCAGCGGGCCTTCGGCGTCGACGCGCTCCTGGACGACACCGTGGACAGCATGGGAGCCGCGGCCGCGCGACGCGGCCTGCAGCTGCTCGCGTCCGTCGCGGCCGGGACGCCGCGCGAGACTGTGGGCGACGGCCTCCGGCTGCGGCAGGTCCTCATCAACCTCGTGAACAACGCGATCAAGTTCACCACAGAGGGATCAGTTACACTGAAGGTATCTCGTGCTGACTCAAAGCCGGACGGCACTCAGATGGTAAAAATCGAGGTGATTGACACTGGAATCGGAATCCCGGACAAGCAGCTCGACAGGATTTTCGAGCCCTTTACGCAGGTTGC
>CAZTQF010000055.1:0-9656 GCA_964615255.1 uncultured candidatus Brocadiaceae bacterium
CGACGACCTGATCCACGGCCTGCCCAAGATGTGCCGCCAGACCGACCAGGCCGCAGCCGCGCTGGTCACCGACCTGCAGCAGCGCGGCATGCTCGATGACACGCTGGTGGTCTGGGGCGGCGAGTTCGGCCGCACGCCGATGCGCGAGGTGCGCAAGCAGTCGCACCTCGGCCGCGACCACAACCCGCGCGCCTGGACGATGTGGATGGCGGGCGGCGGCGTGAAGAACGGCCAGACGATCGGCGCGACGGACGAGCTCGGCTACCGCGCGGCCGAGGACCGGGTGCACCTGCACGACGTGCACGCGACGATCCTGCACCTCATGGGGCTCGACCACGAGCGGCTGACGCACCGATTCCAGGGGCGCGACTACCGGCTGACCGACGTGCACGGCGAGGTCGTGCGGCAGCTGCTGGCGTGACCGACGCCCCGGCCGTCGCCGTGGTGGAGGTGGGCTTCGCGCGGCAGCCGTGCCGGACCAGGCTGCCGTTCCGCTTCGGCGCGGTGACCCTGGAGGAGGCCGACCTGCTGACCTGCCGCGTCCTGGCGCGCGGCGCCGACGGGGCCGCCGCGCGCGGCTGGTCGGCTGATCTGCTGGCGCCCCGCTGGTTCCGCAAGGACAACGAGGCGACGCCTGCGCAGGACGCCGACGAGCTGTTCGCCTCGGCGTCCGCGGCGGCGCGCGCGCTGGTGGCGCAGCCGCCCGGGGCCGCCTTCGCCCTATGGCGCGGGGTCATGGAGGAGCGCGTCGACCCGCACCCGTTCGACGCGCCGGACCAGCTGGTGCGCGGCTTCGGCGTGGCGCTGGTCGAGCGCGCGCTGCTGGACGCGGTCTGCAGGCTGCTCGGGGCGCCGTTCGCGCGGGCGCTGCGCGACGACGCGTTCGGGTTCCGGCCTGCAGACGTGCACGCGTCGCTCGCAGGGTGGAGCTGGCGGCGCGACCTGCCGGCGCCGCGGCGCCGGTTAGACGTGCGGCACACGGTCGGCATGCTCGATCCGCTGCGCGCGACGGACCTGGACCCCGCGCACCGCCGCGGCGACGGGCTCCCAGAGACCCTCGAGGAGGACCTCGACACCTACGGGGGCCGCTGGCTCAAGGTCAAGATCGGCGCCGGGGTCGACCCGGACCGCGATCGGCTGCTGGACCTCGCGCGGTTCTGCGACGCGCGCGGCGGAGCGCTCGGCGTCACGCTCGACGGGAACGAGCAGTACGGTGACCTCGCGGAGCTCGCCGATCTGCTGGAGGCTGTCGACGCGGAGCCGCGCGGTGCGCGGCTCCTGCGGCGGCTCGCCTGGATCGAGCAGCCGCTGCCCCGGGCCTATACGTTCGACCTCGCGCGCCACCGTGCGATCGACCGGGTGGAGCGGTTCGCGCCGCTGCTGATCGACGAGGCCGACGCGTCGCCCGGCGCCTTCGAGCGCGCCCGCGCGGTCGGCTACCGCGGCGTCTCGATCAAGAACTGCAAGGGCGTGTTCCGCGCGCTCGCGAACTTCGGCGTCTGCCGGCAGAGCGATGCGTGGTTCCAGAGCGGCGAGGACCTCACCAACGTCGGCGTGCTCTCGCTGCAGCAGGACCTCGTGACCCACAGCGTGCTCGGCATCGCTCACGTCGAGCGCAACGGCCACCGCTACTTCCGCGGCCTCGACCATCTCGAGCCTTCGATCGCGCGCCAGGCCTACCGCGAGCACAGCGACCTCTACCGGTCGCTGGAGGACGGCGCAGCGCTGCGCATCGACGACGGCGCGGTCTCGGTCCGCTCGGCGCTCGACGCGGTCGGCTACGGCGCGGCGCTCGACGACTTCGGGGTGGTCTGCGACGTCGCCGCCGAGGCCTGATCTTGCAAGCGCCCGCGCCGGGCATGACAGTCACGTGGTGCCCGCGAAAGCCCCTGGTCACTTCCGCTCCACGAGCGAGTTCGCAGCGCACCTGCGCGCCGTCGCCGCGGACTGGGCCATCGACGAGGAGCTCGAGGTCGACGGCCCGCTCGCGCAGCCGATCGAGGTGCACGGCCGCACCTTGCCCAACCGCTTCGCGTGCCACCCGATGGAGGGGTGGGACGGCACCGCCGACGGTCGCCCGACCGAGCTGACCCTGCGACGGTGGGGCAACTTCGGCCGCAGCGGGGCCGCGCTGGTGTGGGGTGGCGAGGCGTTCGCCGTGCAGCGCGACGGGCGCGCCAACGATCGACAGCTCTACCTGGATCCAAGCGTGGACGTCGCCGCGACGCTGGCAGCGCTGCTCGACGCGCTGCGGTCCGGCGCGCGCGCGTGCGGCGACAGCGGCGCGGAGCAGCTCGTCGGCCTGCAGCTTACGCACAGCGGCCGGTTTGCGCGCCCCGACGGTCCACCGGCGCCGCTGCTCGCGCACCGCCACCCGCAGCTCGCCGCCAAGTACCCGCACACGGCCGACGCCCCCGTGCTCACCGACGGCGAGCTCGAGGCGATCGGCGAGAACTACGTGCGCGCCGCTGAGCTCGCGCAGCAGGCGGGCTTCGACTTCGTCGACGTCAAGATGTGCCACGGCTACCTGATGCACGAGCTGCTGGGCGCGCGGCAGCGCGACGGCGCCTACGGCGGCAGCTTCGAGGGGCGCACGCGGCTGTTCGAGCACATCGTGGCCGGCATCAGGTGCGCGTGCCCCGGCCTGCACATCGGCGTGCGCGTCTCGCTCGCCGACACGGTCCCCTTCGAGAAGGATCCTGAGACCCGCGCCGGGCGGCCGATGGCGAGCGGCGACGCCTACGTGCACGGCTTCGGCGTCGATCCGCTGGACCCGACATGCTTCGACCTGCGCGAGCCGTTCCGGCTGCTGCAGCGCTTCGAGCAGCTGGGCATCGAGTTGGTCAACGTCACGCTCGGATCGCCCTACCACAACCCGCACCTGCAGCGGCCCGCGGCCTATCCGCCGAGCGACGGCTACCTGCCGCCCGATGATCCGCTGGTGTTCGTCAAGCAGCACCTGGACGTCGTGCGCGCGGCGAGGATGGCGGCGCCCAAGCTCAAGCTCGTCGGCACCGGCTACACCTATCTGCAGGAGTGGCTCGTGCACTGCGGTCAGCGCGAGGTGCGCGACGGCCACGTGGACTTCGTCGGCGTCGGCCGCATGCTGCTGAGCTACCCGGAGCTGTGCCGCGACGTGCTCGCGGGGCGCGCTTTGCAGCGCAAGCGCATCTGCCGCACCTTCAGCGATTGCACGACGGGGCCGCGCAACGGCATGATCAGCGGGTGCTTCCCGCTCGACCCCCACTACAAGGCGATGCCCGAAGCAGCCAAGGTCAAGCAACTGCGCGACGGCGCGAGGTGAGAGCACAGTGACGGAGCAACAGGGCGGCGATCTTGATCAGGTCCGGCAGGGGCTGCGCATGGCGGCGCCGCCCGATCCGCAGAAGCTGGCGGCCGAGCGCGAGGTGCTCCAGCAGCTCGACGGCGCGCCGCTGACCAGGCGGTGGGGCGGCTACCTGAAGTTCATCGGGCCCGGCTACCTGCAGAGCGCGATGACGCTCGGCAGCGGCACGGCGGCGAGCAGCCTCTTCGCGGGCGCGGTGTTCGGCTACGACCTGCTCTGGGTCGCGCCGGTCGGCATGCTGCTCGGCATCCTGGCGATGGGCGCGGTGTCGCACCAGACGCTGTCGACGGGGGAGCGCGTGCTGCCCGCGATGGCGAAGCACGCGCACCCGGTCGTCGCCTGGGGCTTCGCGCTGGCGGCGATGGTCGCGTCGATCGTCTGGCACTTCCCGCAGTACAACCTCGCGGCGGCCTCCCTGGTGGACGCCGCGGGCACGCTCGGCCTCGACGGCGTGCCCAAGATGGGGGCGAGCACCTTCGTGCTGATCTGGGCGGTGCTGCTGTCGACGATGTACGGCAAGAGCCCGCGCCTCGTCCGGATCTACGAGCGGTTCCTGAAGTACACCGTCTGGGGCATCGTCGTGATGCTGCTGTGGGTGCTGCTCAACACCGAGACCGACTGGGCCGGGGTCGCCAGCGGCTTCGTCCCCAACCTGCCCGAGGACCGCGGGGACTTCCGCAGCATCGACCTCGCCGTCGCCGGCATCGCCGCAGCGGTCGGCGTCAACATGCTGTTGCTCTACCCCTACAGCCTGCTGGCGCGCGGGTGGGGGCGTGAGCACCGAGGGCTGGCGCGCTTCGACCTCTTCGCGGGGATGCTGTTGCCCTACGCGCTCGCCAGCTCCCTGATGGTGATCGCGGCGGCCAACACGCTCGGCGACCTGGACATCCAGAAGTCGGCGGCCGTCGGCGAGATGGGGCGCGTGCTCGGCGAGGTCGTCGGGCCGGTCGCGGGCACGCTGATCTTCGACCTCGGGATGCTCGCGATGGCGCTCAGCACGATCACCCTGCACATGGTCTGCTGCGGGTTCGTGGCCATGGAGTGGTTCGGGCTGCCGTTCGGCTCGCTCCGCCAGCGGCTGTGCATGCTGCTGCCGGTCCCGGGCTGCTTGGCGCCGCTGTTCTGGGGCGATCTGGCGGTCTACCTGGCGATCCCGACCACGATCCTCTGCGGCGCGATGCTGCCGATCGCCTACGTCGGCTTCCTCTTGCTGCAGCGGAGCAAGGCCTACCTCGGCGGGGACCGGCAGAAGGGGCTGGCTGGGATCGTCGCGACCGGCGGGCTGTTCGTCTCGATGGTCGTGATCATCGTCTCGATGGTCGCGCGCTTCGCGTGATGGTCGCCGACCGCGCCCCTGCGTACCGCCTCTGCTACGGCGCGCTGCACGTGGTCATGCGCCCCGGCTACCGGGCGCTCGGCCACAGCCTCGCCGCGCCGGGCGGCGCTGCGGAGATCGAGCAGCACATCGACTGGCAGGCGACGATGCAGCTGCGTCGAGACCTCGACCAGGACGGCTGCGGCGTCGCCGAGGCGATGGACACCGCGCAGCGCTTCTTCCTCGGCTGGCCCGCAGCGCGGCGGCTGATCGCGGAGACCGGCGCGCTGCAGCTGCGCCATGGCTTCTGCGCGGGCGCGGGCACCGACCAGCTCAAGCGGGTGGAGCGACACGGAGACCTGGTCGACGCGGTCGTCGAGCAGTGCGCCTACATCAGCTCGCACGGCGGCGTGCCCGTGGTGCTGCCGATGCCCTGGCTGTGTGAGCAGCAGGCGGACGAGCGTGAATTCGTCGAGGTCTACGGGGCGATCATCCGGCAGGTGCGGGGCCCGGTCCTGCTGCACTGGCTGGGGTCGATGTTCCTGCCGTCTCTCGAGGGCTACTTCCCGGGTCGCAGCTTCGAGAAGGTCATGGCGATCGACCCGGCCAAGGTGCGCGGCTGCAAGCTGTCGCTGCTCGACCGGGCCTTTGAGGAGCGCGTGCGCAAGCGCCTGCTCGCGAGCGAGCAGCTGGTGCTGACGGGCGACGACTTCCACTTCGGCGGGCTGATGCTGGGAGACGGTCGCGCGCCGTCTAGGACCACCTGGGTCGGCGAGCGGGAGGTGGCGTTCGGGGACTTCAGCCACGCGCTGCTCGGGATCCTGGACGCGACCGCGCGGCCGACGACGGCGGCGCTCGCGTCGCTGCAGCGCGGCGACCGGCAGGCGTTCGACGCTGGCATGGCGCGCTGCGAGGCGCTGGGCCAGCACGTCTTCGAGGCGCCGACCCAGCACTACAAGGCGGGCCTCGCGTTCCTCGCCTGGCTCAACGGTCAGCAGGACAACTTCCTGTTGATCAATCGCGAGGACGCGGCGCGCGACCGCGCGCACTATCTGCGCTGCGCCGAGCTGGCGCGGGCTGCGGGCTGCGTGCGCGACGAGACGACGTTCGCGGCGCGGCTGGCCGAGTTCGCTGCGGCCCCCTGGTCGCCTGAGGCCTGATCGGGCACGCTCAGCGCGGTGAAGCAGTCGCTGCACATCGGTGACGTCGAGGTCGGCCTGCCCGCGGTGCAGGCCGCGCTGAGCGGCTACTCGGACCTCGCGATGCGCGCTGTCGCCAGGGAGCACGGCGCGACCTACGCGATCAACGAGGTCGTGCTCGACGCGCTGGTGCTGCAGAAGGGCAAGCTGCAGCGCCGGATCCTGTCGGTGCCCGAGTTCGACCACCCGGTCGGCGGCCAGCTGATGGGCAGCCAGCCGGAGACCTTCGGCGACGCGGCGCGTGAGCTCGTCAAGGCGGGCTACGACGTCGTCGACATCAACTTCGGCTGTCCGGTCAACAAGGTCCTCGGGCGCCGCCGCGGCGGCTGGCTGCTGCAGGACACGGACACCGCGCTGCAGATCATCGACTCGGTCGTGCAGTCCGTGCAGGGCGACGCGCCGGTCTCGGTCAAGATGCGCCGCGGCACCGACGACTCGCCCGAAGCCGAGCGCCGCTTCTGGGAGATCCTCGAGGGGGGCATCGAGCGAGGGCTGTGCGCCGCGACCGTGCACCCGCGCACCGTTCGGCAGAAGTACGTCGGCCCGAGCCGGTGGGAGTTCCTCAAGCGCGCCAAGCAGCGCGTCGGGGACTTCACGCTGTTGGGGAGCGGTGACTTGTTCTCGCCGTACGACGTGCTCGACATGGTGCAGGAGACCGGCGTCGACGGGGTCACCGTCGCGCGCGGCTGCATCGGCAATCCGTTCGTGTTCGGCCAAGTCCGCGACCTCGTCGCGGGGCGCGCGCCCCGCAGGCCGACGTGCGCCGAGCAGCGGGGCGCGATCCGGCGCCACTGGGAGCTGGCGTCGCCGTTCTACGGCGACGAGCGCCGCGCGCTGCCGCCGGTGCGGATGCACGTGATCAAGTACGCCCAGTACCACCCGGAGCCGGTGTGGGCGCGCGAGCAGCTGGTGCGCGTGCGCAGCGTCGAGGACCTGTTCGCCAAGGTCGAGGAGGTGTTCGCCGACCGCTTCGACGAGGGGCGCCCGCGGGAGCTGTCGCGCGAGGACGCCGTCGTCCCGGCGCTACAGAGCTGCGCGGGCAAGTAGGCGTTGGGAGGGCTACGGCGCGCCGCGCTGCACGTAGTCCGCGAACGACGCCGCGTCGATGTTGGCGCCGCAGACGATCAGGCCGACGCGCATGTCCTCCAGCGCTGCGCCGAGCTTGAGCATCGCGGCGGTCGTCGCAGCACCCGCCGGCTCGACGGCGAGCTTGGCGTCCGCGAACAGCAGCCAGAGCGCGCGGCACAGCTCGCCGTCGTCGATCCTGACCAGCTCGTCGACGAAGCGGCGGCAGAGCGCGAACGAGTAAGGCATCGCCATGGGCGCGCCGAGGCTGTCGGCGATGGTCGTCACCTGGTCGATGCGCTGCGGCGCCCCGGCCGCGAAGCTCCGGTGCATCGAGTCGGCGCCGACCGGCTCGACGCCGTAGACCTTGCAGCGCGGCTGCAGCTGCTTGACGGCGCTGGCGACGCCGGCCGCGAGGCCGCCGCCCCCGATTGGCACGATCAGCGCGTCGAGCTGTCCGACCTGCCGGAGGAACTCGAAGCCCAGCGTGCCCGCGCCGAGCGCCATGTGCTCGCCCTCGAACGGGTGCACAAAAGTGCGACCCTCGGTGCGCTCGATCTCCTCGACGCGCGCGAAGGCCCGGCCGATGTCGTCGTGCTGCTCGATCTCGGCGCCCATCTCCCGGCACGCGGCGACGCGGGCCGGGTTGGCGTTGCTCGGCATCACGACCTTCGCGTGCGAGCCCAGCGCGCGAGCGACGTAGGAGACGGCCATCGCGTGATTGCCGGCGCTGACCGCCGTGACGCCGCGCGCGCGCGCAGCGTCGTCGAGGCCGAGCATGCGCAGCATGACGCCGCGCGCCTTGAACGAGCCCGCGTGCTGGAACAGCTCCAGCTTGCTGTAGACCGTGGCGCCCGCAGGCGCGAGCGTCGGGAGGTGACGGCCCTGCCACTGCCACGCTGGGGTCTCGCGGACGTGGCCGAGCAGCGTCCGGCGCGCATGCTGGATCTGCTCGAGCGAAGGGGGGGCGGGCGGCGTCGACTCGGTCGTCATGGCGAGGTTCGATGCTACGCCGCGGACCTGTTCTGAGCCCGTCGGATGAGCCATGATCCGGCCATGTCCTCAACCCGCCGCTCCTTCCTCGGCGCTGCTGCTGCGGCGTCCACGAGCCTCGCGCTCCCCGCTGTCACCAGCCCGTTCCGCAGCGAGGAGCGGCGCCGTCCGCGAGACAAGGCGCGGCTGATGGTGATCGGCGTGGCGGGGCGCGGCGGCGCGAACCTCAACGGGGTCAAGGACCAGGACATCCGAGTGCTGTGCGACGTCGACGCCAACCACCTCAAGAAGGCCGCCGAGAAGTTCCCCGACGCGCAGACGTGCTCGGACTACCGCGAGGTGCTCGAGGACGCGGCGAAGTGCAAAGAGCTCGACGGCGTCGTCATCAGCACGCCGGATCACACCCACTACCACCCGGCGATGCTCGCGCTGCAGCGCGGCCTCGACGTCTACTGCGAGAAGCCGCTGACGCAGACCGTGGCGCAGGCGCGCCGGCTGCTGATCGCGGCGCAGGCCAACGGCTGCGTGACCCAGATGGGCACCCAGATCCACGCCAACGAGAACTACCGCCGCGTCGTCGAGGCGATCCGCGCAGGCGCCGTAGGGACGGTGCGCGAGGTGGTGGTGTTCGTCAACGGGACCAACTGGTCGGCCAAGCAGCTCCCCGAGACCGGCGAGGCGCCCGCGCACGTCTCGTGGGACACGTGGCTCGGCCCGGCGCAGGAGCGCGCCTACTCCAAGGGCTACCACCCCGCGGGGTGGCGCCGCTACTGGGCGTTCGGCGGCGGCACGACGGCCGACATGAGCTGCCACTTCACCGACCTGGCGTGGTGGGCGCTCGATCTCGACGCGCCGCGGTCGCTGATCGCGCACGGGCCCGAGCCGGACGCCGAGTGCGCTCCTGACGGCCTCCGCTGCGAGTATGAGTTTGGGCCGCGCGGCGACCGGCCTGGCCTGACCCTACACTGGCACGCGACCGCCGACCGCCCCAAGGACAAGCTGGAGTCGCGCGGGCTGCAGGAGTGGCGCAACGGCGTGCTGTTCCTGGGCGACGAGGGGTGGCTGATCAGCGACTACAACCGCCACCAGCTCGGCCCCGCCGCGCGCGCGGAGGCCTGGGAGGCGCCGCCCAAGTCGATCCCGTCGTCGCCGGGTCACTACAAGGAATGGCTAATGTGCTGCGCCGAGCGCACGCAGCCGAGCTGCACGTTCGCCTACGCGGCGCCGCTCACCGAGCACGTGCTGCTCGCCAACGTCGCCTACCGCGCCGCGCGCGGGCAGCGCGTGCGCTGGAACCCGACGACGATGCGCACCGACCACGAGGGCTGCAACGCGCTGCTCGACCTCGAGGCCCGCAAGGGCTTCGACGCCTGAGCCTCGCGGGGGTCGTCGTCGCTCAGCGCCGCTCGGCGCGCAGGTAGCCCTTCAACCAGCCGCGGGAGCCCTGCGGCGGCACCGCGTCGGCGACGTCGTCGCCGTCCGCGAGGGTGAACGACACCGCGAACGGGAACTTCCCTTTCGGCGCCCCGCGCGTGTAGCGACCCTCGCCCTCGTAGCCACCGAGCGCGACCAGGTCGAACCGCGTGACTTCGCCGTGCTCGGCCTCGACGAAGCCGCGCAGCTGCGCCTCGTAGCTGCGCGCGCCGTCCGCCGACGCGAGCCGCACGCGGCCGGTGATCTGGTCGCCGGACCTTTTGACCTCGAGCAGCTTCACTTCGTCGGGCTTCCACATGCCCGG
>CAZTQF010000056.1:0-9433 GCA_964615255.1 uncultured candidatus Brocadiaceae bacterium
TCAAAGCTTTCAGTCTCCGGGATCGCCATCCGACTCGTCGCGCACGCGCGCGTCGAAGCCGTTGTGACGAGCCATCAATTGGTCCGTGGTCTCGCCGCTGAGCCACTCGTGGACGATGTCCACGGCGCGATCCAGGACCGGGTCCAGGATGTCGCGCTCCCCGGGGTGAAAGCGTTCCAACACGTGGTCTGACGCCGACGTGTCGGGCGGTCCGATACCGAGACGGAGACGGGGATATGCGTCCGTGGCCAGCAGCTGCTGGACGGACTTGAGGCCGTTGTGGCCCCCTGCACTCCCCGACGGCCGGAGTCGCATCCGGCCCAGCGGTAGGTTCAGGTCATCGACGATTACAAAGAGCGAGTCCGGCGGGCGCTTGCTGAACCGCAGCAGCGGGGCAGCGACGTCGCCGGTCAGGTTCACGTAGGTCTGCGGTTTGGCGAGCAGGAACGTTCGTCCTTTTCGCCGCCCTTCACAGACCTGCGCCTTCACCTTCCCCGAGAACCGCTTGGAGCCGTCCGGCCCCTGGCGTTCGAGTCTGGCAAAGGAGAGCCCCAGCCGCGCCGCCAGCAGGTCCAGCACCATGAACCCGACGTTGTGTCGGGTGGACTCATACTCGCTGCCGGGGTTGCCGACGCCGAGCGCGATCCGATGCCAACCCATGACGGCGTTGGAGGGGCGAGGAGGCTACGGCCCGGAGCACCTGTGGACAAGGCCTAAGGCGCTCCCTGGTAGCCGCCGGCCGCTACTTTCCGCCCGTCACCCGGACGATGTAGAGCTCGGGGTCGACCCCCAGCGAGACCCCTTCGGGCAGCGGCAGGTCCTTGGCGCGGAGCGAGTCGCCGGCGTCGAGCTTGCTGATGTCGATCTCGATACCGTCGGGCAGGTCCTTGGGCAGCGCCGAGACGTTGATGACCAGGTTGTCCTTGATCAGCGTGCCGCCCTTGCTGAGACCGGCGGGGTGGCCCAGCAGCGCGACCTCGACCTTGCAGGTCCACGGCTTGTCGAGGTCGATGCGCAGGAAGTCCGCGTGGAGCGGACGGTCGGTCGTGACCTTCCACTCGATGTCCTGCAGCCAGACCGACTCCGACTGGCCGTCGAGCTCGAGGCTGAAGACTTTGTGGTGCTTGCTGACGTGCTGGTCCAGCTCCCACTCGGAGATCTGGATCGAGAGCGGCTCCTTGCCCTCGCCGCCGTAGACGACGGCGGGCATCCAGCCCTCGGTGCGCAGCTTCTTGATCTGGTTACGTCCGAGGGCGCTACGGCGCTCGGCCTTCATGCGGGCGACTTCCATCGAGATTCCTCTACTCTGGTCGGTTGCAGTTGGGGGTCGAAAGGGGATGCAGCAGCGCGCCTACCGCTCGGACTCGAACAGCTTGCTGACGCTCTCGCTGCGGTGGATTCGGTCGATCGCGCGCGCGAGCAGCTGCGCCATCGAGCAGACTTCGAGCCGCTGCAGCTTCTTGTCCTGCAGCGGGATCGTGTCGGCGAACAGGATCTTCTCGACGTCGGCGTTGTTGAGCCGTTCGACGGCGTTGCCGGCGAGCACGCCGTGGGTCGCGACCAGGAACACCTTGTTCGCGCCCTTCTCCTTGACGATGCGGGCGGCGTCGACGATCGAGCCCCCGGTGGAGACCATGTCGTCGACCAGCACGATGTCGTGCCCCTCGACCTCGCCGATCATGTTCTCGATCACCGTCTGCTCGCCGCTGATGCGGCGCTTGTCGATGATCGCGAGGTCGCACTCGAGGTCCTTGGCGTAGGCCCTCGCGAGCTTGGTGCCGCCGATGTCCGGCGAGACGATCTTGATGTTCTCGGCGCCGAGCTGCCGGACGCGCTCGATCATCACCGGGCGCGCGTAGAGGTGGTCGACCGGGATGTCGAAGAACCCCTGGATCTGCGCTGCGTGCAGGTCGACCGTGACCACGCGGTCGTAGCCGGCCGAGACCAGCATGTTGGCGACCAGCTTGGCGTTGATCGGGACCCGCCCCTCGTCCTTGCGGTCCTTGCGCGCGTAGCCGAAGTACGGGATCACCGCGGTGACGCGGTCCGCCGACGCGCGCCGCAGACAGTCGGCGAACGTGAGCAGCTCGAACAGGTTGTCGTGCACCGGCGGGCACGTCGGCTGCACCACGAAGACGTCGGCGCCGCGCACGTCGCACTCGAGCTTGAGGTTGATCTCACCGTCGGGGAAGCGGGCCAGCGACGCCGCGCCCAGCGGGACCCCCATGAAGCTGCAGATGTCCTGCGCCAACCGCGGGTGGGCGGTGCCGCTGAACACGCGCAGGCGTTCTCCGCGCATCCTCATTCGCTTCGATCTCCCTTCTCGGGCGGCAGCTCACGCTGCCGCAGGTGGCGCGCCGGCACGCCGACCCAGAGCTCTTGGGGGCCGATCTCGGTCCCGGGCCGGACGACGGCGCCCGCGGCGGTCATCGCGTCCTCGCCGACCTTGGCCGGCGCGCAGAGCACCGTGCCGCTGCCGACGAAGGCGCCCGCGCCGATCTCGGTGCGGTGCTTGTGGACGCCGTCGTAGTTGGCCGTGATCGTGCCGCAGCCGACGTTCGCGCCGGCCCCCACGGTCGCGTCGCCGAGGTAGGTCAGGTGCTTGGCCTTGGCGCCCGGACCGACGCGGGCGTTCTTCGCCTCGACGAAGTTCCCGAGCGCGGCCCCGTCCTCGAGCACCGTGCCGCCGCGCAGGTGCGTGAACGGCCCGACCTCACAGCCCTCGCCGACCTTGCAGCCTCTGCCGATGACGGTGCCGGGGAGGATCGTGGTGTCGCGGCCGATCTCGACGTCGGCGTCGATCCAGGTCGCGGCGGGGTCCACGATCAGCACCCCGTTGCCGAGGTGTTCGAGCAGGATGCGCTCCTGCATGATCGACTGCACGATCGCGAGGTCTGCCAGCGAGTTGACGCCCTGCACCTCTGCGAGGTCGTCGGCCTCCAGGGTCGGCAGCGTCTCCCCCTGCGCGACGAAGTCGGCGATGACGTCGGTCAGGTAGTACTCGCCCTGCGCGTTGTTCGGCTGCAGCGCCGCGAGCGCCGGGCGTAGCCTCGCCGCGTCGAAGCAGTAGAAGCCGCAGTTGATCTCGTCGATCGCCGCCTCCTCCGGCGAGCAGTCCTTCTGCTCGCGGATGCCGACGAACCGTCCCTCCCCGTCGCGCAGGATGCGCCCGAGCCCGGTCGGGTCGTCGGGGCACGCCGTCAACGCCGAACACGCCGCGTCGCCGCGCAGGTCGCGCAGCTCGGCCAGCGTCTCGGCCGTCATCAGGGGACAGTCGCCGTAGATGACGATCACGTCCCCGTCGAAGTCGGCCAGCGGCTCCATGCCGACCTGCACCGCGTGGCCAGTGCCCTGCGGCGCGCCCTGATCGACGAAGGAGAGGTCCGCAAACCGGCCCGCGAGCGCCTGCTCCAGCGAGGCTTGGACCTTGTCCTTCTGGTTATGAAGGACGACGACCGTGCGCTCGGGCTGCAGCGTCGCCGCGGCGGCCAGCGCGGACTCCGCCAGGGTCCGCCCGCAGACCGGCAGCAGCACCTTGGGCAGGCTGACCTTGGTCCGCTTGCCCATGCCGGCGGCGAGGCAGATCACGGCGAGCGGGCGAGACATCGGGGGGCGGGCGGCGGTTCCGGGAAGAGAAACGGGGCGGAGATTGTGCGGATCCCCCCCCCACCGGTCAAGGCCACAGGCCGGTCGCCCGCCCCTGCGCGCTCAGCGGCGCGCGCTCAGAACTGCTCGATCTCGCAGTTGCTGCGGAACCACCCGGTCACGGGGTCGAGGCCGACCACCTGGAAGCGCATCTGGGCGCCCTGCAGCAGGTAGTTGGGGATCCCCTGGTAGAACCACGTCTTGTTCGGCGTCCCGAGTCCGCCGGTGCCCGAGTAGGAGACGCCGCCGAACGCCCCGATGCCGTCCTCGATCGCGATCGTCCAGGCGAAGGCGGGGTCGGTGCACAGGTCGCCGATCGGGGTCGGCACCGTCTGCACGCCCGGGTACGACATCAGCACGATGTAGGGCACCTGCGCCGGCACCGCGTCGGTCTCGTTGACCATGCTCAGCACCAGCAGCGTGGACGTGCTGACGATCCCGGTCGCCGTGAGCCGGCGCGCGAACAGGTCAAAGGTCCCGTCCGTCTGCGAGCCTGGCGTGCTGGCCGTGACGACCAGAGCGCCGCCGGCCGCGCCGTTGGCGGTCACGGTCGTCTGCGCATATCCGGCGCTGTCCGCGATCACGGGGTTGGTCGTCGAGAGCGCGTGCCCGCCCGTGACCGAGAAGTTGACCGTGCCGCCGGGCATCGGGTTGCCCGAGGTGTCGAGCACCTGCGCGCGGATCGGCTGGGCGAACGTATCACCGTGCGGACCGATCTGGCCGCCGCCGCTGATCGCGAGCACGCTGTTGGTCGGGCCGAGGGACCGGATCCGGCGGAGGAAGCCGCCGCTCGTCGCGTAGGTGCTGGGGTGCTGCAGGTAGTAGAGGCCGCCGTCGGGCCCCATCCGCATCGCCGTCGTCGCGTTGAAGCCCGTGGCCCAAGACTCCGCCGAGGGCTGGCCTGCGACCTGCGGCGCGAGGCTCCAAGCGCCGCCGCCGTTGTTCTTGAGGCGACGGACCTGGCCCGCGAAGTAGTCGAGGTAGAAGGCGTCGCCCTCGTAGCTCGCGCCGAAGTCGAACGCGGTGCCAGCGTTCCGGTAGACCGGGCCGCCCATGATGGAGTTCCAGGCGCCCGACGTCTCCTGCCGCAGCGGACCGACGAGTCCGCTCGGCATGCCGCCGCCGCAGCCCGAGTAGGACAGGTTGCCTTCGCGCCACGGCCAGCCGAAGTTGACCAGCTGGAGGTTGCCCGGCTGGAAGACGTAGCGGCTGTACTCTTCTGCGCTGGTCTGACCGACGTCACCGAGGTAGCAGTGGCCGGTCGCCTGGTCGATCTCCATCCGGAACGGGTTGCGGAGGCCGATCGCGATCACCAGCTGGCTCCATCCGGACGCCGCGCTGTTGGGGTTGTCGCCCGGGTCGAGGAGCGAGTAGCTGGGCTCGACGCTGCTCGGCCCGGCGGGCAGCGCGCCGACGTCCATGCGGAGCAGGCAGCCGCTCTTCGAGGTCAGGCTCTGCGCCGAGCACGGGTTCGCGTCGTCACCGATCGCGAGGTAGAGCATCCCGTCGGGACCGAAGCGCGCGGTGCCGCCGTTGTGGTTGAACGCGACGTCCGGCGACGTCGCCACGATCACGCGCCGTGACGCGGTCGAGAACGACAGACCCGTGCTGGCCCCGTTGGACAGCGCGCCGGTGCAGGTGAACCGGTCCAGGTGCATGTAGCTGTCGCTCGTGCTGGACCACCAGACGTAGAAGTAACCGTTGGTCGCGAAGTCCGGGTCGGCCTCGATGCTCAACAGGCCGCGCTCGCTCCCGACCTGCACGCCCGAGACGGTCCCGATCTGCTGGAGGCCCACCCCGTCGGCCCAGACGTGCACCGCGCCGCCGCGGCTGGCGATCAGCACGCGGCCGTCCGGGAGAAACGTGAAGTCATTGCCTGCCTGCAGTCCGGACGAGACCAGGGTGTCGACGACGAAGCCGGTGGGCACGGCCTGCGCCAAGGCGCCGGCAGCGACCAAGGGCAAGACGGCGGCGGTGAGAAAGACGGTACGGAGCATTTGGGGGTGGCGCATGGCCTGAGGGAAGAGCGGGCGCTTGGGGGAGCGACCCGCGATTGCAGGGCAGCCCCTTAAGTGTAACGCAAGATTGGGCTTGCCTACACCGCCCCCAAGGGGAGTGCGGCCCGGCGAAAGGACGAGCAGCCGGCGACCCACGCGGCCTACATCTCCGCAGTCAAGGGCAGCCGACGCCGCTGCCGATCGTGCCTACAACGGGCATGAGCCACATCGTCTTCGCGTCCCCCGCGATCTCCTGCTACCACCTGCAAGAGCGCGCGCGCCGAGAGCTGCTGCGCCGCGGGCACCGGGTCACGTTGCTCTGCAGCGACGCTGCGGCGCAGACGTTCTGGAGCACCCAGGTGGCAGGCGTCGAAGCGATCGATCTCGCAGCACAGCCTGGCCCGCGGCAGGCCCGGCGCGGCGAACCTGCCGGTGACGCGGCCACGAGATGGCTCGAGCAGACTCGTCCGGACCTGGTGCTCTTCCACGGCAGGCAGCCGGGCCAAGCCGCCATCGAGCGCGCCGTGCGCGCCGCGCACAGTCCAGCGCTTTGGACAGGCAAGGGGCTCCTGCCCCACACGCTGCAGGTCGATCCGGGCGGGCTCGACGAGGACGCGAGCTCCCAGCGCTGGGGCGCGCGCGACTTCCGCGTCGTAGCGCCCGACCTGCCGCTGCTCGAGGCGTGCCTCGCGCACGCGCTGGCGGGCCAGGAACCGCTGGGGCTGCCGCGCGCGCCGGTCAGGACGCCGCCGGCGGGCTGCCGCGCGGCCGACGCCGCGCGAGCCGTGCTCGCTGGAGACGTCGCGGGCGCGTGGAGGGCGTGGCGCGGTTGGCGCGCGGCGCTGACGCCGCCCGGGCTGCCGGCACCGCGGGCCATCGAGGACCCCGTGACGTGGACCGCGCCGTTCCTCGCGGTGCTGCTGCAACCGCGCGCCGACCTCAGGACCGCGCACGGCGGGCCGGCGCCCCACCTCACCGACGAGCTGCTGCAGCGCTCACGCGAAGCTGCAGACGCGCTCGGCCTCTCGCTCGTCGTCGCGCTGCCCGAGGGCGCCGACGGCGCTCGGTGGCGCCGGGCGCTCTCACGGCAGCCGCGCCCGGGCGTTCGCCTGCTGCCGCCGCAGCTGACGGCCGTCGCTGCGGCGACGGCCGCCGCGGTCGTGACCGTCAACCACCCGCGGGCGGCGGTCGCGCTGCTCGCCGGCACGCCCGTAGTGCACACGGGCCGCGCGCTCTACCACCTCGACGGAGTCACGCGACGCGCCGCGCCCGAAGCGCTGCAGGCCGCCGTCGTCGACGCGCTCCGGCGCGACCGGCCCGCGCTGCGGCGCAGGTTCCTGACGTGGCTGATGCGCTACGGCCACGTGTGGTGCTCGGCCACGCACCCGACCTTCAACGGGATGCTCGGCCTGATCGAGAGGATCGAACGCGCCGCGCGGGCGTCCGCAGACGCGCGCGCGGCGAGCCACCGGCCGGGGCCGGCGTGGCCCCTGACCGCCAAGGCCTGAGGCAGCGGGCTACTGCGCGATCGCGTTGTTGATGACGGCGCTCTTGGCGACCGGCTTGTTGCGCGGCTTACGCTGCGCCAGGAGCTCGCGCATGAGCGTCTCCTCGAGCTCCTTGTCAGACGACTGCGCCGCCTCGGCGAGCCGGACGTCCAGCTCCTCCGACGCCATCGCCGTCGGGCAGGTCATGCGCTGCGGCTGCGCCGCGGCGCTGTAGCTGCGCGCGCCGGACTGCATCGCGACCAGGCGCACCCCGTCGTGCGTGGTGACCATGGCACCCTCGGGCACCTCCATCCAGTCACCGGGCGCGACCACGTTCTGGCGCTCCGACCAGCGGTCGCGGGCCAACGGATCGATCGGACGGGTGTCGTCGAGCAGATACGTCGGCGTCACGTCGTAGTGCTTGCACAGGGCGAGCAGCATCGGGAGCGTGGGCTGCGAGCGTCCCTGCTCGAGGTGCGACATGGTGGCCGGACGCACGCCGAGGGTCTTGGCGGTGACACCCTGGGCTTCGCGCTTGATGCGTGTACGGAGATAGAAGAGCTTGAGATGCAGGCGCCGCATGGAGGGAGGAAAGGGAGGGTTCTGAGGAAAGAGCGACCGTCTCCGATTACCGCGCGAGGCAACGCAGAAGCGATCTGGGCAACTCTACCACCTGTTCCGCGGTGTGGATTTCCCGTGGGCAAGTGGAGAATCTCATGAACGTGCGAACGGGCCGGGGCAGGCCCGTTGCATGGGCCGGAACGCGCCGAGTTTCTGCTCGATGCAAACGTAGTCCGCAGCACCGAAGACAGGTTTGACACGTCTCCATGCCCGAGCCACCCGAACCGAAGCTGTCGCACGGCGCGCTGGAATCCGACCGCTCGCTAGCCGAGCACTTCGGTCTCGAACTGGCAACCACCCCCACCGTCGACGCTTGGCGGCTGGTGCGGACGCCTGCGGGCATGAGCCTCCGCGCGCCCGCAAACGAAGGCGACTACGCACTTGTGCTGAGCGCGACGGAAGGCCCGATGGCAAGGAGGCTTCGCACGGCGCGCCGTACGGATCCGCTGCCCCGAGCGGTCGGAATGCACCGGCGGCGGGTCACGCGCGTCGTCGACGCGACGGCCGGACTCGGGCGTGATGCCATGGTCCTCGCGCACTTGGGGAGCGCCGTAACCGCGCTCGAGCGGGTGCCGGCGCTGTGCTTTCTGCTCCAGACCGCGGTCCGCGACGCCTGCCTCCCGGTCGAGGTCGTGCGCGCCGACGCGGTCACGTGGCTGCGCGCCTGCGCCGACCGCGCGCTTGCGCCCGAGGTCGTCTACCTGGACCCCATGTTCGCCGACGTCGGCAAGGCGCAGGTCAAGAAGGAGATGCAGGCCTGCCGCGCGCTGGCCGGGCCGCCGCGCGACCTCACGGCGCTGCTGGCTGCCGCGCGACGCGCCGCGCGAGATCGCGTCGTCGTCAAGCGGCACGCGCACCACCCGCCGATCGGCGCAGGGGTCTCGTTCGAGGTGAAGGGCGAGCGCGTGCGCTTCGACGTCTACCTCACGCCGTAAGCCGCGCCCGCGCCGCGCCGCCAGGGCTCAAGGTCGCTCGAAGGCGATCGACGTGAACGCGCCGACCGCGACCCGGACGAGCTCCGGGCACGCGACGCGCGCCGCGACCTGCTCGACCTCGGACGCGCGCATGCCGCCCAACACCAGCGGGCCGTCGCCGCGCCAGACGTCGAGGATCGCAGGCATCGCCGTGAGCAGCTCGGCGCCGGTCATGTTGGCGACCACGGCGTCGCAGGGAGCGAGCAGGTCCGCGGTGCCGAGCTCGACCCGAGCGCCCGGCAGCAACTCCTCGGCCGCGCGCACCGACGGCGCGTCGATGTCGCAGGCCTCGATGCGCGCGACGCCCCGGACCTGCGCATAGAGCGCGAGGATCCCGGAGCCGCAGCCGACGTCGGCGAGGCTCTCGACCCGCCGCCAGCTCCGATGCAGGGCGAGCAGCGCCGCCTGGGTGCTGGCGTCCTCGCCGCTGCCGAAGGCCCCGCCGCGGGGCACGACCAGCTCGACGCCCTCGAAGGCCGCAGGCCGCTGGACCCACGGGGGTCGCACGAGCAGATCGCCTGCGACCAGAATCGCCTCGTCGCCTTCGAGGCCGGTGACGGTGAAGTCCTCCTCGGCGACGACCTGTTCGACCACGTCGACCGCCAGGTGCGGCGGCAGCGGCGGCGCGCCCCCCACCAGCCAGACCACGTGGCCGTCGGGCTCCTCGAGCGCCCCCTGCACGTCGGCGTGGACCTGGAGGTAGGCGAGC
>CAZTQF010000057.1:0-9354 GCA_964615255.1 uncultured candidatus Brocadiaceae bacterium
CGACCCGAAGCTGAAGGACGAGTATGTCGTGATCGGCAGCCACCTCGACCACCTCGGCGTCCGCGGCGGCACCGTCTTCCCTGGCGCCGACGACGACGGCTCCGGGACGACCGGCGTGATGGCGGTCGCGCAGATGTTCGCCAAGAACGGCCAGCGCCCCAAGCGCAGCGTGCTGTTTGTGTGCTTCTCTGCCGAGGAGCGCGGCCTCGTCGGCTCCCGCTACTTCGTCGACAACTGCCCGATCCCGCTGTCGGCGATCGCCGCCGAACTACAGATGGACATGATCGGCCGCAGCGAGGAGGAGTCCCGCGACGGCGGCCGGCTGGTCAACAAGGGCGAGAGGGCCGAGGACAACGCGAACGTCGTCCACCTGGTCGGCACCCAGAAGATGTCGTCGGCGCTCCACGACCTGTGCATGGCAAAAAACGAGGTCGCTGGCTTCGACATCGAGTTCGACCAGGAGAGCCTGTTCACCCGCAGCGACCACGCCAACTTCGCCTACAAGGGCGTCCCGATCGCGTTCTTCTTCACCGGCATCCACGGTGACTACCACCAGCCGACCGACACCCCGGACAAGATCGACTACCCAAAGCTGCTGCGCATCGCGCGCTACGTCTACGACATCGGCTATGAGGTCGCCGACGGCGCCCAGCGACCGATGATCGACCCTGAGCTCTGGCGCAAGTTCAAGAGCACCGACCGCCGCGGCCGCATGCCGAACGAGCCCGCGGCACCCATGAAGAAGTAGGCGCGCTTCAGCTAGGGCGTCGGTCGTCGTGCGAGCGCAGGCTCACGGGCGGGCTGAGGATCTCGCTGATGACGATCGCCTTGCGCAGGTCGTCGAGGGCATAGCGGCTGTCTCGGCCGACGGCGCGCTTGCCGCTGCTGACCCGTCCGCCCAGGTTGCCGATCGCGCCGCGACCAGCGCGCGCCTTGCCGACCATGCTCTCGCGGAGGTGTCGGTCGCGGATGCCCTCGCCGACGTGTGGGTCGACGCGCGTCTCGATCCTGGTCGAGTCCAAGCTCACCCGGACCGGCTCCGGCGGACGCTCGAGCGGCGGCGGCGCGGGCGCGGGGGAACGCGCCCCAGGCGGAGGGGCAGCCGGCGGCGCCTCGAGGCCGAGGATGCGCCGCATCTCGCGCGCGATTTGCTCGGGCGTCTGCGCCGCGCTCCCCGCGAGGCGGCCACCCGCTCGAGCAGCTGTCGATGGCGGCGACGGCGGCGGCGACGGGGAGCGGCGCTGCGCGCGCTGCTGCGCCAAGTCCGGCAGCGGCTGCGCCATCGTCTGCTGAGCCATCGTCTGCTGCGCCATCGTCTGCTGCGCCATCGTCTGCTGCTCTTCGGCGCTGTGGCGCTTACGGCTGCGCCTGCGCTGCGCGCTGCCACCCGCCTTGTTCTTGGCCTTGGCGGCGTTGCTGATCGCGCCGAAGACCCACGCCCCGATGATGAACAGCAGGATCGGGTTCTCGAACAGCAGGCGGATCAGCTTGTCCATCGTAGCTCGGGGGTTCGAGGGGTCCTGCAGACAGCGAGCGTGTCAGGAGTCGGCGGCGAGGGCCTACTCCTGCCCGGGCATCTTCTTGCGGTCTTCCTCCGACTCGAGGTGCGCCTCCTCGCCGGCGGCGATGCCCGAGCGCATGCGCGTGTCCGCCTCGATGTTGCGGATCTTCTGGTAGTCGAGGATGCCGAGGTTGCCGGAGCGGAACGCGTCCGCCATGGCCTTGGGGACCTCCGCCTCGGCCAACACGAGCTTGGCGCGGTTGGCCGCGATCTCGGCGACGTTCTCCTGCTCGGCGGCCACCGCCATCGCGCGGCGTGACTCGGCCGCGGCCTGGGCGACCCGCTTGTCGGCCTCGGCCTGGTCGGCCTGCAGCCGCGCGCCGATGTTGTCCCCGATGTCGACGTCCGCGATGTCGATCGAGAGGATCTCGAAGGCCGTGCCGGCGTCGAGCCCCTTCTCCAGCACCCCCTTGGAGATGCGGTCCGGGTTCTCCAGCACCTGCTTGTGGGTCTGGGACGAGCCGATCGTCGAGACGATGCCCTCACCGACGCGGGCGATGATGGTCTCCTCGGTCGCGCCGCCGACCAGCCGCTGGATGTTGGTGCGCACCGTCACGCGCGCCTTGGCCATCACCTGGATGCCGTCCATGGCCATCGCCGCGACCTTGGCGTTCTGCGGGCAGTCGATCACCTTCGGGTTGACGCACGTCTGAACCGCGTCGAGCACGTCCCGGCCGGCGAGGTCGATCGCTGCCGCCTGGCGGAAGTCGAGGTCGAGCTGCGCGCGGTCCGCTGCGATCAGCGCCTGCACCACGTTGAGTATGCGGCCGCCTGCGAGGTAGTGCGCCTCGAGGTCCCGCGTGTTGAGCGGCAGGCCCGCCTGCGTCGCGGAGATCGCGGCCCGCACGATCACGGTCGGGTTCACCTTTCGGAGCGACATCCCGACCAGCTGGAACAGGCCGATCTTGGTCCCCGACATGTAGGCCTGAACCCACAGGTTGATAAACTTCAACAGGACCAGGACCAGGACGACGAACAGCAGCAGGATGGCGCCGAGCACCCAGGCCATGACGTTGTCCGCGCGGAAGAAGGATTGGGCGAGCATCGAGATCATCGGTGGTGACGGAGGAGGGGTCGGGGTGCGTGCGGGCGGAGATCAACGCTCGGCGGCGGCGACGACGACGCGGTTCGCGCGCGCGTCGAGGACGACGACGTCCACGCCTTCGGAGATCATCTCTCCGCGGGTCACGACGTCCACCTTGCGCCCGTCGATCCGGGCGAAACCGGCGGGACGGAGCGGGCTGACGGTGACGCCGCGCTTGCCGGAGAGCGACGAGAGCGAGTCGTCCGCGGCGCCGCCCGCGCCGTCGGTCGGCGGCCCCGTCAGGATCAGGCGCTTGCCGAAGGGGGTCTTCGGCAGCACCTTGAACGACAGGAAGAACACCGCGGGTGCCGCGAGGGCCTCGAAGACGGTCACGCCGATGCCGAAGGCCAAGCTGACCTGGAAGGCGAGGAAGATCGAGCCGAGCAGGCAGCCCGCCGCGCCGATGCCCAGCGCCCCCATCGAGACGAACAGGACCTCGAGGAAGATCAGAAGCAGGCCAACGACAACCAGCAGGAACACCAGCCCGACGCTGCCGTCCTCACCGCTGCGGTCCCCGTCCGCGCCGGCGGGCGCAGGCGACGGCGCGTCGTCGGCGCCGACCACGACCCGGTTGCCGCGCACGAACAGCACGCGGACCGCTTGGCCAGCCTCCAGGAACTCGCCTTCGGTGACGACGTTGATCCGGTCCCCGTCGAGCTCCATGAGCCCCGTGGGGCGCAGCACCGTCGCCGCGGTCCCGACCCGACCGACCAGCCCGGCGAGGCGGACGTAGGTCAGGCCCAGCTCGCTCGGCTCGCTGTTGCTGGATGGCTCCGAGCGCGCGCCAGGGCCCGCCAGCATCATCTTGTTGAGCACCGGCACATACGGGAGCAGGCGCCACGCCACGAACGCGCCGGCCCCGACCACCACAAACAGCAGCACGAGGTTCGCGAGGTTCCAGAGCAGGACGTCCTCCTCGACGGCGTTCGACGGCAGCACGAACGACTGCTGGCTCAGCACCAGGGCCAGCATCAGGCACAAGAAGCCCACGACGCCGAAGATCACGGTGCCGGGCAGCAGGAACAGCTCGACCGCGATCGCCGCGATGCCGAGGAAGAAGACCAGGATCTCGGTCACCTCCGCCAGCCCGACGAGGTAGCTGTAGAACAGCGCGAAGCCCAGGAAGACGCAGCCGAGCAGGCCCGGCAGCCCGGTGCCCGGCGTCTTGACCTCGATCAGCAGCAGCAGGAAACCCGCGGCGAGCAGGAAGGGCTGGAGCAGCTCGAGCCACTCGACCATCTTCTCCGCCCAGTTCACGGACAGCTCCCCCATCCGCTCCCGATCGATCGCGAGCACCTCGGCGAGCTGGTCGTAGCCCTGCAGCGTGCCGATCGAGAGCCCGAAGTCGGCAGCGGTCATCGCGTCGACGCTCAGCGGCCGCGTCAGCCGCGTCTCCCCGAAGATCTCGGGACCGCCCGGCTCCTGCGCGCGCTGCTGCAGGGCGGTGAACTCCGCTTGGTCGAGGATGCGCTGCCGCTCGAGGCCGCCCTCGCGCACCGTCGCCGAGATCAGCTGCTGGCGGGGGTCGACCATCGCGAGCGCCAGCTTGCGGCCGTCTTCGCCCAGCGCGTTCCGGCGCGCGTCCAGTCGACCGGTCATCATCGCGCGCAGCGCGTCGAGGCGCCGGTTGAGCGCAGAGTCCGGGTCCTCGGTCAGGTAGTCCTCGAGCTCCTTGCCCTGGTCCTCGACCTCGCCCCACTGGACGCCCTTCATGCAGTAGGCCTGGTCGCAGACCAGCGCCAGGGCAGCGGCGCCCTGCACGACCCGACCGCGCAGCACCGCTACCGTGGCGACCTCGCTGGCCTCCACGTGGTCGAACAGGCTCTGCAGGTCGCCCGGGTCCTCGCCCAGGCTGCCGGCGTCCGAGAGCCGCAGCACGACGTACGAACAACCGCGCTCCTCGGCGACGCGCAGCGCGCGGTGGCACCGCGCCAGCTCCGTCGTGCCGAGCTTGCCTGTCAAGCTGACCACGAGGACCTGTGGGACCTCGGCGGCCGCTTCGACGCGGCCGGTGTCGTTCCAGTCCACCCGCGCGACCGGCCCGCCGCAGCCGACCAGGGTCAGGAGCGCAGCGCAGAGCCAGTAGAGGTGCAGGGTGGACGGCTTGGGCACGGCAGTTGGTTTACCAGACCTGTTGGAGGTAGCACCAACTCGACCGGAGCACCATGGCAGAAACACGACGGAGATCGCCGGGCCACGCCGCGGGGGCTACTGCCGCGCCCGGGCCGCCGTATCCAGGCACAGCAGCGCCATCGCGGTGCCGTAGCACCGCCCCAGCTCGTGGCTGTCCACGAAGCAGCCGTCGACCTCGGGCAGCGTCATGATCCGCGCGCGCAGCTGCTCGGCCAGCGCGCGTCGCGCGTCCGGGTCCTCGAGCTCGGCGATCGCCTCGGCGCGACCGAGCATGTCGAACCAGAAGAAGAACCCGCCGTAGCCGTGCCGGTTCGCGTGGTCGTCGTACTTGCGCACCTCGGCGAGCAGCTCGTGGTGGCGAACCCCGGACTCGACGGCAGCGCGCAGCTTCTCCTGGTCGCTGGCGCCGAACAGGTAGAGCGCGAGCTCGCAGAGCGGCATGCGACCGGCAGCCGCCTCGACCGACGCCCGCGGCGCGCGCCCCGCGCGCGTCTGGCCGTAGCTGAAGGCGCCCTGGGCCGTGCGGTTGGCGGCGAGCGCGCGCAGCCCCTTGTCGACGTTGTCCTGCGGCACCTCGACCCCGCGGGAGCGGGCGCCGTGCAGCGCCTGCAGCGCGGTGGCGATCGCGAACGGGTTGCCGTACTCGTGGAACCAAACCCCGGTCTCCGGCTGCAGCGCGATCAACGCAGCGACCCCGCGGCGCAGCCCCTGGTCTGCTGCTTCCGCCGAGCGCCGGCGACTCCAGGCCTGCAGGAAGCGCACCGCGTAGGCACGCGCCCACACGATCTCGTCGCGATCGGAGAGCGCGAGCCAGTCGCTCCGCTCGGCGTTGCCGCGCAGCTGCTCGAGGAGCGCTTCGAGCCGCAGCTGCGCGCGGTCGCCGAGCTCCAGGTCTCCGCGAGCCGCGCGCGCGCTCGCCGCGAGCAGCGCTTCTCCGACCAGGCAGGTGACCGCGGCGTGCACGTTCGGGAGCCCGTCGGTGCCGCCGAAGTCGTAGGTGCTGTCGCGATAGACGCCGTCCGGGTCGACGGCCCCGAGCAGGAAGCTCACGCCCCGGCGCCAGACGTCGTCCTCGCTGTAGGCGCCGGCGGCGGCGCGCGTCCCGCTCGACGGGTCCCCGGCGAGCGCCTCCGGCCGGACCTCGGTGTAGACCTCGAAGCCGCGCACGAACGGCCCGTGCCCCTCGCGCTCCAGCGCGGCCTTCCAGGCGAGCGGGTGCTCCGGAAACTGATCCTGCAGCTCCCGCCAGGTCTCCTCGGCGTCGGCGCGCCCGCCCAGCCGCAGCTGCGCGACGCCCCGCAGCCAGCGCTGCGCGGGGCTCCGGCGATCCGCTGCTGCCGCGGTCAACTCCACGACGCGGGACCACGCGCCCCGCCGCACCGCGTCCGCCGTCTCGGGGCGCACGTCAGAGAACGGCAGGCCCGACGGCGGCGACGGCTGGCCGACGAGCTGCAGCAGCGGCCCCAGAAAGGCGCTTGGCTGAAACGTGGTGAGCTGCTGGGCGCGACGCAGCTCACGCTGCTCGCCGTCCAGCACCAGGTAGCCCGGCTCGATGAACTGAAGGCGGCGCAGCCCGTGGCGCTCGGCGAGCGCGCCGCGCGCGACCTCCCGGACCGGGACGTAGTGCCGGTTCAGAAGCTCGACCGTCAACGGCCACGAGAACGGTCCGCCCATCAGGTAGCGGTCGATCTCCGGCTTGCGGTCCATCGGCGACCGCTCGACCGAAGGCACATACCAGAACACGGGCTTGCCGCTCTTGGCGCTCTCACGGAGCGCGGCCTCGACGCCCTGCCGCCACTGAACCGCCGCGCCGGCCTGCGCGGCCACCTCGCCGGGCGGCCGACGGACCTTCCGGCGAGAGTTCTGCGCGCCCGCCTCAGGGGCGAGCGCGGCCAAGAGCAGCGCGAGGCACATCCAGCGGACCGTCATGTCTGCAGCGTGCCTCCGCGGCACTACCAGGGCAAGCCGGGTGCGCTGGAGGCCGGTCGTCCGTATACGTGGCGCCATGTTGCGTTCGCTGCTGACCGTCTTCGCCGCCGTCACCCTGCTCCCCGACGAGGGACAGTGGCTCCCCACCCAGGTCCGCATGATGGACTGGGCCGCGCTCAAGGAGCGCGGCATGGAGCTGACCAAGGACGAGTTCTGGCACCCCGAGGACGGCGGCGTGCTGTCCGCCACCGTCCAGATCAACGGCTGCACGGCCTCGTTCGTCAGCGCGGACGGCCTGCTGGTCACCAACCACCACTGCGGGTTCGGCGCCGTCAGCGCGCTCAGCACGCCGGACGCCAACTACCTGCAGGACGGCTTCACCGCGGCGACGCGGGAGCAGGAGCTGCCCGCGCCCGACATGGTCGCGACCGTGCTCAAGCGGATCGAGGACGTGACGGAGAAGATCCACGCGGCGCAGGCCGAGGCGTCCAGCGACCTCGAGCGCTGGCAGGTGACCCAGCAGGCGATCGCGCGCCTCGTCGCCGAAGGCGAGCGCAGCGAGCCCAACACCAAGTGCTCGGTCGCGTCGTTCCTGGAGGGCAAGGAATACCACCTCTACTACCGCACCCAGATCCGCGACGTGCGGCTGGTCTACGCGCCGCCGCGCGCGATCGGCGAGTTCGGCGGCGAGGTGGACAACTGGGAGTGGCCGCGCCACACCGGCGACTTCACGTTCTTCCGCGCCTACGTCGCCCCCGACGGCTCGGTGAGCGACCATGCCGAGGACAACGTCCCGTTCCGGCCCCAGCACTTCCTGAAGACGGCGACCCAGCCGATCCAGGAGGGCGACCTCGCCATCATCATGGGCTACCCGGGCAGCACCCAGCGCTACAAGACGAGCGCCGGCGTCGCGACGCAGGAGGGCTACGTGTTCCCAGCCAGGCTGCGCGTGCTGACCGCAGCGATCGACGTGCTCGAACGCGCGGGCGCCACGAGCGAAGCCAAGGCGCTGCAGGTCGCCAGCGGCAAGAAGCGCCTGGCCAACATCCAGAAGAACGCCGCCGGCATGATCTTCGGCCTGAAGAACAACGCCGTGGTCGCGCGCAAGCTGCGCGAGGAGGCCCAGCTCGCCGAGGCCTCTGCAGACAACGCCGCCTTGCTCAAGGAGATGCTCGCCGACGCCACGCGCGAAGCCGACGTCATCGAGAAGGACACCAACATGTGGTTCGTCGCCGTGCTGCGCGACCACATGGCGCTGTTCAACGTGCTCATGCAGGCCTGCGACGCGGTCGAGAGCGGCGGCCGCATCAGCCAGCGCGGCCTCTCGATGATCGGCGGCGCCGACGTCGAGCAGGACCTGGACCTGATCCAGCGCCCGATGCTCCGCGTGCTGCTCGAGGAGTGGGGCAACGTCAGCGAGGCGCAGCGCCTCGCCGGCACCGAGCTGCTCGGCGCTGGCGATCAGGCGGTCGTCGACACCGTGCTCGCGACCACCCAGATGTTCGACGGTGAGCAGCGCAAGGCGCTGTTCGCCGCCGGCAAGGACGCGGTCGCTGCCAGCGAGGACCCGCTGGTGGTGATGGCGCGCGGCGTCAACCGCGAGTACCAGCAGTGGCTCCAGCGCCGCCGCACCCGCGAGGGCCGCAAGCTCGACGTCGGCCGCCGCTGGATTGCCGCGCAGGAGGCCTTCCGCGGCCAGGCGTTCTACCCGGACGCGAACAGCACGCTCCGGGTCTCGATCGCCGAGGTCAAGAGCTACGAGCCGCGCGACGGCGTGCACTACAAGCCCCAGACCACGGTCGCGGGCCTGCTGCAGAAGGAGACCGGCGAGGAGCCGTTCCACAACCCCGCGGCGCTGCTCGCCGCCGCCGAGAACCGGATGCAGAGCCGCTGGGTCGTGCCGCATCTCGGCGACGTCCCGGTCTGCTTTCTGACCAACGGCGACACCACCGGCGGCAACTCGGGGTCCCCCGTGGTCAACGGCCGCGGCGAGCTGATCGGCCTGAACTTCGACCGCGTGTTCGAGAACGTCGCCGGCGACTTCGGCTGGAACCCCGAGCGCTCGCGGAACGTCGTCTGCGACTTCCGCTACGTGCTCTGGGTGCTCGAGGAGGTGCAACCCGCGCCCAACCTGCTCGCGGAGCTCGGCGTCTGATGGCGCGCCTCCCCATCGGCGCGCCGGCGCGCGCCTGGCCCCTCGCTCTGGCGACGCTGGCGGCCGCGCTGCCAGGCCTGGCGCAGGACGACCCGCCGGCGGCGCTGACGACGTTCGCGTGGCCGGTCCCGTCCGCAGCGACCGTCGTCGAGACCGTCTTCAAGGCAGGCCAAGAGAGCAAGACGCGCTACCGCTTGACCATGACCAGGCGCGAAGGCGGCGGCATCCGCGTCCGCTACTCCGACTTCGAGTTCCTCGAGGTCGCGGGCATGGACGCGACCCGCCCGGAGATGAAGGAGCAGCTCGAAGCCGCGACCGCGCTGGCGTCTGCGATCCCCGACCTGCACGTGCGCGCCGACGGCACGTTCGAAGCGGCGACCGGCCTCGCCGAGGTCATGGACAAGGTCGTCGACTTCCTCGCCGAGTCCCGGAGGTGGTCGGCAGAAGAGAAGGAGGAGGTGCGCAAGAACATGCAGCGTGGCGGCATGCTCG
>CAZTQF010000058.1:0-9346 GCA_964615255.1 uncultured candidatus Brocadiaceae bacterium
GCGCGTCGCCGGCCGGACGGACTTCACCCACTGGGGCGACAAGCTCCCCGACGCGCGCGCAGCCCGCGGCGTCCAGTCGCTCTACCCCAACACCAAGTTCGTCCTGGTGGTCCGCGACCCACGGGACAACTACTGCTCCTACCACCGGTTCGCGCGCAAGCCAGCGATCGCCGCGAAGTATCCCGAGCTGTCGGAGATGACCGCAGAGAGCTTCGCGCTGGAGTGGCGCGCGCTCAACGCGGGCTGCGCCGAGTACCTCGACCCGCTGCACCTGGTGCGCTACGAAGACATGGTCGCAGCGCCTGCCGCGCAGCTCGACGCGCTGCTCGCGTTCTTGGACTTGCCGGCGCATCCAGACGTCGACGTGCACGCCGAGCGCCCCGCGACCTACGCCGCCCACGGCACCTCGAACTCGGTCGCCGAGAGCGTCGGCCGCTGGCAGGCGGAGTTGACCCGCGGCGACATCGAGGCGATCGAGGCCACCACGGCGCCGCTCATGCGCGAGTTCGGCTACGAGCCGAGCGCCTGAGCCAGGCGCCGACGATCGAAGCGGGCGGCAGCGAGGGCGGCCAGCAGGACGAACGCCCCCCTACCAGTAGGCCGATTGCTGGTAGGTCCGCCCGGTCGTTGGGTTGTGGTAGTACGACGACACGGCGCCGTTGCTCGTGAAGTAGTCGTACGAGACCGCGCCCTCCTCGGCCGTCCAGCCGAACGGCCCGATTTCTCGGCCGGCCCGCACCGGACGGCGTTCGGAGAACGAGTCCAGCGGCTCCCCTTCGCGAGCGAGGTGCTCGAAGCGTTCGTTGAGGAACGCGTTCAGGTCGGGCTCCTTGACGGTGTAGACCGCGTAGTGGTCCAGCGGCTCACGTCGCAGCGTGATGTCGGTCGCCGTCGGCGGGATCAGGTTCCGTCCCCGCTCCGGCCACCAGATCCCCGCGCGCGTGTCGAAGTGCCCGTCGGTGCCGTAGGTCCAGTAGAGCGCGAGCGCGGCGAACGCGACGAACCCCAACACAGCGGTGCAGCCCAGCTGGAGCGGCGACCAGCGCCGCTTGGCGTCTTTGAGCGGAGGAGGAGCGGACATGTCGACCTCGAGCGCCGGCGCAGGACGCCGACAAACACAGCATAGATCGAACGGCACCCGCGCGCCAACGCGCCCTACTTGACGACCTGCGCCCTCGCCGCGACCACGTGGAACGGCAGCGCTGCGGCGCCAGTCAACCCGAGCTGCCTGTTGATCGCCCAGAGGTGGTGGTCGACGCCGATCTCCGAGCGCGGCACGAAGCCCGGCACCGAGATCACCTGCACCAAAGCACCGCCGAGCCCGCGGTGCATCGTCCCGCGCGGCAGGTAGATCAGGTCGCCGACGTGCAGCTCGTGCGAGGTGATCAGCGTCTCGGCCTGCTGCTCGTCGACCGCCCGCGACTCGATCGCCTCGACCGCGCGCGAGGTCAACAGCCGCGCGCCCTCGGGCGCCTGCTGCACGAGGTAGAACTCGTCGAAGCCGCCGTCGACAGGGTGGTAGTGCGAGAAGCTGTCCTTGATGCGCACGCGGTGCGCGTTCAGCTGTCGAAGGATGTACGGCCCGACCTCCGGCTTCCAGGTCAGCAGGATGCGCCGGTACGCGTCCCCCTCGGTCGCGCAGCCCCCCGGCGTATCCGTGATCTTCGGGTCCCAGTCGGGCCGCACGATCGACGGCAGCTCATCGGGCAGCGGTTCGGGCAGCGTGAACATGACCAGGTCGACAGCGCCGTCGCCTTCGAGCTTCCATGCCTCGCCCGCGCGCACCAGCAGCACGTCGCCCACGGTCGGCGCTTCGGTGCGCGCGGCCGGCCCCTGCACGAAGACGACCCGATCCTGCGGCGCCGCGCGGAGGGACCGGCACGCGCCTCGGAAGGTCAGGTCGTAGCCGGGGTTGTTGGCGGCGAACGACGCGCGCAGCGCCTCGAAGGCCGCATAGTCACCGAGCTGGGCGCGCCGAATCTCCGTCGCGCGCGGCGCCTGGCACGCGCCGACCCAGAGCAGCATCAAACAACAGAGCACAGAGAGCGGTCGCATGATCGTTGGCAGCGCGGGGCGTCGCGCTACCGTAGCAGCTGATCGTCCCTCACGAGCCAGCATGAGCAACTTCTCCCGTCGTCGCTTCCTGAAGGGCACCGGCGCCACCGCGCTGACGCTCGGTGTCGCCCCCACCGCCTGCACATCCGCGACCCCGCGCTGGCAGCCGAACAGCGAGGTGCGCGTCGCCTGCGTCGGCATCCGCAGCCGCGGCACCGCCCACATCGGCGGACTCAACAAGCTGGAGAACGTGCGGGTCGTCGCGCTCGTCGACGTAGACCAGCAGGTGCTCGCGCGTGAGAAGAAGAAGCTCGCCGACGGCAAGTACGGCGAGCCGACCGAGGTCGCCACCTACACTGACCTGCGGCGCGTGCTCGACCGCGACGACGTCGACGCGATCAGCGTCGCGTCGCCCAACCACTGGCACGCGCTGCAGGCCGTCTGGGCTTGCCAGGCGGGCAAGGACGTCTACCTCGAGAAGCCCGTCAGCCACAACGTCTGGGAGGGCGGCCAGATCGTGAAGGCAGCGCGCAAGTATCGCCGGATCGTGCAGACCGGTACGCAGTGCCGCGCCAGCCACGGCATCCGGCAAGGCATCGAGTTCATCCAGTCGGGCGGTCTCGGCGAGATCCAGCTGGCCCGCGGGCTGTGCTACAAGCCGCGCAGCAGCATCGGCAAGGTCCCGGGTCCGCAGACGGTGCCCGCGCACATCGACTACGACATGTGGCTCGGACCTGCGCCCAAGGTCCCGCTGCTGCGCAAGAGCCTCCACTACGACTGGCACTGGGTCTTCGACACCGGCAACGGCGACGTCGGCAACCAGGGCATCCACCAGATGGACCTCGCGCGCTGGGCGCTCGGCCAGGACAAGCTGCCGCGCCACACGTTGAGCATCGGCGGCCGCGTCGGCTACGACGACGACGGCAACACGCCGAACACGCAGATCGTGTTCCACGAGTTCGAGCAGGGACCGCCGCTGCTGTTCGAGGTCCGCGGCCTGCCGCGCGACAAGGAGTCCCAGAAGAAGGGCTGGGGCCGGAACATGGACAACTACAAGGGCGCGCGCATCGGCGTGATCGTGCACTGCGAGGGCGGCTACCTGCGCATCCCGAACTACACCAGCGCGATCGCAGTCGACAAGGACGGCAACGAGCTGCAGAAGTGGAACGGCAGCAGCAACCACTTCCAGAACTTCGTCAACGCCGTGAGGAGCCGCCGCGTCGAAGACCTCAACGCCGACATCCGCGAGGGCCACGTCAGCAGCGCGATGTGCCACATGGGCAACGTCTCGCACCTGCTCGGCAAGACGCACAGCAAGGCCGAGCTCGACGAAATGGCTGGCAAGAACCCGTGGACGGCCGAGGCCTGGGAGCGCATGCACGGCCACCTGACCAAGAACGGCGTCGACGTCGACACGGTCGAGGGCGGCGTGCGCATGGGGCCGCGCCTGACGATGGACCCCGCCACCGAGCGCTTCGCGGACGCCGCGTCGAACGCGCTCTTGGCGCGGGACTACCGCGCGGGCTTCGAGGTCCCGCAAAACGTCTGATGCGCCGCCTGCAACTGCTGGCCCTGTCGCTGCTCTCCGCCGGCTGTGCGCCGTTCGGCACCAGCGCCTTTCCGGTGGTCTACGAGCAGCCTTGCGCGGACGCTTCCTGCCTCGAGGACTTCGTGTTCACCGACCGCTCGAAGTGGCGCATGCGCGAGGGCGCGCACGCGCCCGCGCTCGAGCTGGTCGGCAAGAGCGCCTACCGCCCGCCCCACCGCTCGCCGCTCAGCATCGCGCTGATCGAGGGGGTCGAGGTCCAGGACTTCGACCTCGACGCCGACCTGCTTCAAACCGGCCGCAACTACGGCCACCGCGACCTGTGCCTGTTCTTCGGCGTGCAGTCCAAGAGCCGCTTCTACTACACCCACCTCGCGACCAGCCCCGACCCGAACGCGCACAACGTCTTCGTCGTGAACGACGCGCCGCGCACCAACCTGATCGCGCCGCTCGCGCAGGGCATCGACTGGGGCCGCGACGAGTGGCACCACGTGCGCGTCGAGCGACGGGTCGCCGACGGCACGATCAAGGTGTTCTGGGACCACGGCACCGAGCCCGTGCTGGTCGCCGAGGACCGCACGTTCGACTGGGGCCGCGTCGGCTTCGGCTCGTTCGACGACTCTGGCCTGGTGCGCAACATCGTGCTGCGCGCACCGCGCCATCGCTTCGCCGAGGACGACCCGTTCCGCGACTAGCTCGCGCGCAGCAGCCGCTTCACTCGGCGCCGTCCCCGCACGCCGAAGCGCAGGTCGTCAGCGCGCCCACCGCCGCCACTCCTGCTCGACGCGCTCCGCCGTCCACGCACCCCGGTGCATGACGACGCGGTAGCGCAGCGTCAGCTCCTCACCCTGCGCCAGCACCAGGTCGCCCGCGCCGGCGGGTTGGCGCTCGAAGTCATGCACGCCGAACGGGTTGGCGGCGACGAGACCGTAGGTGCGCGCGTGCCACCAGGTCGGGTGCCGGAGGTTGTCGGGGTGGTCGAAGATCGCGACGCCAACCGGCTCGCCGTCCACGGGGCCCTGGTCGTGCAGCCAGCGCGCGCGCTTGCCCCACGCGGCCTTGCCCGCGTCTCCCTCGCTGTTGCTCAACACGCCGGCTGCCAGCTTGCCCTCGACGCGCAGCGCCGGGTGTAGTCGCAGGGCGAACGTCCCCTCCTTGGTGTCACCGAACGTCACGTCGCCGTCGGACGCGCGCAGCGTGATCGTCGCGTCCACCGTGCGGTGGTCCCCGCGGTCCTCGAATCGGAGCACGCGCTGCTCGCGCAGCACGACGTCTCCGTCGTCCACCTGCCACCGATAGGACGCGTCGACCTCGACGACGCCGGCGGCGAGGTAGCGCGTCTCCGCCTCCTCGCGCACGATGCGCTCGCGGCGGTCGCGGCCGTGCCAGAAGTCGAAGCCGTTGACGTCGCCGTGGGCGAACCACAGCGACTGGTGGTGCGGGTGGTCGTGCTGCTCGCCCTCGCGCGCCCCCATCGGGTGGTTGCGCGTCACCGCGACGCCGCCTGGCGCCACCAGCGGCCAGACGTAGGGTCGGGGCTGCGCGTCCGTGTGCACGGTCGCGAAGTCCTCGCCCTGCCAGGCGATCACCACGTCCTGATCCTCCTCCCAGACGGTCAGCGCAGCGCCGGTGCAGCCCGCGACCAGAACGAGACAACCGCAGATGAGAGCGCGCGTCATGGGACCGAGAGAGTCTGCAGCTTGGTCCTGGGCACGTCGAGCGCATTGCATAGACTACGGGCCGATCACAGTCTCCTCCGGAGCCATACATGACGCATCCACCCGATCGCGGAGTCTCCCGCCGCTCGTTCCTCAAGGGTTCTGCCGTCGCCGGCATCGCCACCACCGGACTCACTGCCGCGGCCCAAGCGACCGAGACCGCGCAGGGCCCGGCGACCTTCGGGATCGGAGACCATGAGCTGACGCTCCGGGTCAACGGCGCCAAGAAGAAGGTCAAGGTAGAGACGCGCACGACCCTGCTCGACGCGCTGCGCGACCGGATGGACATGACGGGCGCCAAGAAGATCTGCGACCGCGGCGCCTGCGGCGGCTGCACGGTCCTGGTCGACGGACAGCCCGTGAACAGCTGCCTGATGCTCGCGATCGACGCGGTCGGCGCCGAGGTGCGCACGGTCGAAGGCCTCGTGGACGGCGACAAGGCCCACCCGCTCGTGAAGAACTTCGTCGCCTGTGACGCGCTGCAGTGCGGCTTCTGCACCCCGGGGATGGTGATGAGCTCGCTCGCGTGCCTGGAGAAGCGCGGCGCGCCGACGCCCGCCCAGATGCGCCAGGACCTCTCGGGCAACATCTGCCGCTGCGGCACCTACGGGAGGGTCATGGAGGCCATCGACCAGACCGCGAAGGGAGGTGGCAAGTGACCGCTCCCCGAGACACCGAGGTCCGTCGCACCGCCGGGCAGCAGATCACCGCGGGCTACCGCGCGCTCCCGGGCGGCCAGGACCGCCTGAAGGAGCTGACGGTCAACCCCGATGAGGGCGACGCGCCCCCCTGGGACGCCAACACCGCGTTCGAGACCGTCGGCACCGACGTCGACCGCGTCGACGGCCTCGCCAAGGCGTCGGGCCGCGCCAAGTACGCCTACGACGTCACGTTCCCGGACCTGCAGCAGGCGATGATCCTCCGCGCGACGATCGCGCGCGGCGTGCTCAAGGGCCTGGACCTGACCGAGGCGCGCGGCATGCCCGGGATCACCGCGGCCGTGCGGCTCAAGGACGACGGCGCCAAGGTGCGCTTCGTCGGCGACGCCGTCGCCGCGATCGCCGGCCGCACACTCGACGACGTGCGCGACGCGATCGAGAAGATCCGGGCCGACTATGAAGTCGACGAGCACAACGTCGACTACCTGATGGACGAGGAGGCCCCGCTCCTCGACATGGACGGCCAGATCGACGAGGAGTGGCCGGAGAGCCCCGAGATCGAGGGCGGCCTCTCCAAGGCCCGTCATCAGCACGTCGCGACCTACCGCACCGAGGTGCAGACGCACAGCTCGCTGGAGACCCACGGCAACGTCTGCAAGTGGGACGGCGCGGCGCTTGAGGTCTGGGCGTCGACGCAGGCCACGTTCGGCGTGCAGAACGAGCTGTCGCGAGCGCTCACCGGCCGCGGCATCAAGGTCGAGTCCGTCGACGTGCACGCCGAGTTCGTCGGCGGCGGATTCGGCTCCAAGTTCTCGGCGGGCATCGAAGGCCTCGCCTGCGCGCTGCTGGCGCACGAGGCCAAGAAGCCGGTCAAGCTGATGCTCGACCGCTTCGAGGAGCACACGACCGCGGGCAACCGCCCCGCGGCCTTGATGCAGGTCCGCGGCGGGCTCGACGAGGACTTGGACCTCTGCGCCTGGGACTGGCGCAGCTACGGCGGCGTCGGGTTCAACGGCTTCGGCGGCGCGGTGCGCTACCCCAACTACTACCTGGGCGACGCCGCCAGCCGACGTCAGCACAAGGACATCGCCACCGACACCGACCCGGCGCGCTCGATGCGTGCGCCCGGATATCCGCAGGGCTGGTTCGGCGCCGAGCTGTTCGTGGATGAGCTGTGCCAGAAGGCGGGCGTCGACCCGCTCGCGTGGCGCGTCGCGCACGACGCCGAGGAGATCCGCCGCGACCAGTGGCGCTACGCGGCCGAGACCTTCGGCTGGGACAAGCTCCGCGCGCGGAAGAACGAGCCGGGCGCTCGCTACGTCAAGGGCGTCGGCTGCGCCAGCGCCCGCTGGGGCCAGCTCGGCCGCCACGGCGGTCGTCGGTTCCGCTACGGCGCGACCTGCCGCATCCACTCCGACGGCCGGGTCGAGACCCGCAACGGCGCGCAGGACATCGGCACGGGCCTGAAGACCCTGATGGCGATGCTGACCGCGGAGGAGCTCGGAGTGCCGGTGAGCCGGGTCAAGGCCGTGACCGGCCACACCGCCGACCCGATCGGGCCGGGCTCCGGCGGCAGCACCACGACGCCGTCCCTCGCGCCGGCGATCCGGCACGCCGCGTTCTTGGCCAAGAACGAGCTGGTCAAGCTGGTCGCCAAGCACCTCGGCGTGCCCGTAGCAGACGTCACCTGCGCGGGCGACGCGGTCGGGACCGAGGACGCGCGCCTGGCGTGGGCCGAGGCCTGCAAGCTGGTCGGCAGCACGCCGATCGACGTGCGCGGCGAGCGCTACCCGAACTACAAGGATGAGCCGTTCCACGGCGGCGTCTGCGGCGCGCAGTTCGCCGAGGTCACGGTCGACACCTGGACCGGCGAGGTGAAGGTCGACCGGATGTTCGGCATCCAGGACTGCGGCCTCGTCATCGCCAAGAAGCTGGCCGAGAGCCAGGTGCTCGGCGCGATGATCCAGGGCGTCAGCTACGCGGTGCACGAGCAGCGCATCATGGACACGCGCAGCGGCCGCATGCTGAACGGCGACTTCCTGCGCTACAAGGTCACCGGGACCAAGGACCTGCCCGAGCTCGCGTGCCACATGCACTCGATCGCCAACGGGCACAACAACGTCGGCGCCGCCGGCCTCGGCGAGCCGCCGTCGACCGCGTCGGCCGCGGCGATCGCCAACGCCGTGTTCCACGCGATCGGCGCGCCGGTCCGTCACCTCCCCCTCACGCCCGAGAAGGTCCTCGCGGCCCTCCAGTCGAAGTAACCGCGCGGAGCCACCGAGATGAAACCATTCACCTACGTCGTCCCGAAGTCGCTGGACGAGGCCAAGGAGGCCGCGTCAAAGCCGGACACCATCGTCAAGGGCGCGGGGCTCGACGTCGTCGACCGCATGAAGGAGCGCCTGCAGACGCCGTCGAGCGTCGTCAACCTGCTGCCGCTCAAAGAGGAGATGGCCGGGGTCGAGGTCGCAGCAGACGGCGCGGTCACGATCGGCGCGCTGACCACGCTGACCGCGCTCGAGGAGCACCCGGCCCTGCAGGGCCGCGCGTTCTCGGCGCTGCCCAAGTCCGCGTCGACGACCGGCACGCCGCAGGTCCGCAACCGCGCGACGGTCGCTGGCAACATCCTGCAGTTCACGCGCTGCTGGTACGTGCGCAGCGAGGCGTTCCGCTGCCTGCACGGCGGCCGCGGCCCGACCTGTCTCGCGATGACCGGCCAGAACCGCTACCACGCGGTGATGGGCTGGTCGGACTGCGTGCGCGTGCACCCGAGCAACCTGGCGCCGCCGCTGCTGGCGCTCGGCGCCGAGTACACGACCGTGCTGGGCGACCAGCAGCGCCGCCGCAAGCTCAGCGACCTGTTCCCGGCCGAGCCGCGCGCGCAGCTGCCCGAGCACACGCTCGAGGACGGCGAGATCGTGACGGCGCTGCACCTGCCTGCGCCGTCGGGCGACGTCCGCACCGCCTACGCCGAGAGCCGCGAGAAGCAGAGCTTCGACTGGGCGACGACGGCGTGCGCGGTGCGATTGACGATGGAAGGCGGCAAGATCCAGGACGCCGACCTCGTGCTCGGCGCGGTCGCGCCCAACCCGATGCCGCGGCCGCAGGCCGCGCGGATGCTGGTCGGCAAGGCGCCGTCGAGCAAGCTGTTCCAACGCGTCGCCGAGGCCGCCTTCCAGGGCGCGGCGCCGCTGGCCCACAACGCGTTCAAGCTGCCGATCGGCAAGGCCGTGGTGCGCGCAGCCCTCGAGGAGGCGACCCGATGAGCGAGCGAGTGAAGACCCACGAGGACCTGTTGCACCCGCAGGCGTGCCCGTCCCTGCTGATGAAGCACATCCTCACCAACTCCATGGCCGACGTCGTCTACG
>CAZTQF010000059.1:0-9160 GCA_964615255.1 uncultured candidatus Brocadiaceae bacterium
TTGCGGGCGAGTCCGAGCTCGTTGTTGATGATCATCTGGATCGCCATCGCGCGGCGTACGGACTCCTCGGTCGGCGTCGTGATCGCTTCGTCGTAGGCGTTGGTGTGCAGCGAGTTGCAGTTGTCGTAGATCGCGTAGAGCGCCTGCAGCGTCGTCCGGATGTCGTTGAAGTCGATCTCCTGCGCGTGCAGCGAGCGCCCCGACGTCTGGATGTGGTACTTCAGCATCTGGCTGCGCGCGTTGCCGCCGTACTTGTGCTTGATCGCCTTGGCCCAGATGCGCCTCGCGACCCGGCCGATGACCGCGTATTCGGGGTCGACGCCGTTGCTGAAGAAGAAGCTGAGGTTGGGCGCGAAGTCGTCGATCTTCAGGCCGCGAGACAGGTAGTACTCGACGTAGGTGAAGCCGTTGCTGAGCGTGAACGCCAGCTGCGTGATCGGGTTCGCGCCTGCCTCGGCGATGTGGTAGCCGCTGATCGACACCGAGTAGAAGTTGCGCACGCCGTTCTCGGTGAAGAACTGCTGCACGTCGCCCATCATCCGCAGGGCGAACTCGGTCGAGAAGATGCAGGTGTTCTGCGCCTGGTCCTCCTTGAGGATGTCCGCCTGCACGGTGCCGCGCACGGTCTGCAGCGCGCGGGCGCGCAGCTCCTGGTAGACGTCGGCGGGGACGACCTGGTCGCCGGTCACGCCGAGCAGCAGCGCGCCGAGGCCGTCGTGGCCCTGCGGCAGCTCGCCGCGGTAGCGCGGCCGCGGCAGGCCCTTGGCCGCGTAGAGCTCGTCGATCCTGCGGTTGGCCTCGTCGACCTTGCCGTGCTCGTGCAGCCAGCGCTCGCACTGCTGGTCGACGGCCGCGTTCAGGAAGAAGGCGAGCAGCATCGGCGCGGGGCCGTTGATCGTCATCGAGACCGACGTCGTGGGCGCGCACAGGTCGAAGCCCGAGTACAGGCGCTTGGCGTCGTCGAGGGTGCAGATCGACACGCCGGCGTTGCCGACCTTGCCGAGGATGTCGGGGCGCTCGTCCGGGTCCTCGCCGTAGAGCGTGACGCTGTCGAACGCCGTCGAGAGGCGCTTGTAGGGCTGGCCGTACGACAGGTAGTGAAACCGCTTGTTGGTGCGCTCGGGGCCGCCTTCGCCCGCGAACATGCGGGTCGGGTCCTCGCGGGTGCGCTTGAGCGGGTAGACGCCTGCGGCGAACGGGAAGCGACCGGGCGTGTTCTCGGTCAGCAGCCACCGCAGGCGGTCGCCGTGGCTGCGGTAGCGGGGCATCGCCACCTTGGGGATGCGCAGCCCCGACAGCGAGGTCGTGTGGTTCTCGACCTGGATCTCGCGCGTCCGCACCTTGAAGACCGAGTGCTCCGCCTCCAGCTTGGCGCAGTCGTCGTCCCAGGCCTGCAGGAGCTCGCGGCACTCGGGCGCCAGCTGCTGCTGGAGTGCCTCGAGCTGTGCGAGCACGGCGGCGCGCGCGGCCTCGGCGTCGCCTTGCAGCTCCGCTCCGGCCTGCTCGAGCACGTAGCAGCGCTCGGCGAGGGCGGCCTGCTCCAGGGCCCAGCGGTTGTAGCTGCGGTTGGACTCGACGATCTCCGCGAGGTAGCGGACGCGCTCGCCGGGGATGACGTGCGCCCCGTCCGGCTCGCCCTCCCGGAGGTCCGCGGTGCTCGCGAACGCGCCGGGCCGGAGCGCGTCGAGCTTGGCCGCGACGGCGCGGTAGAGGGTGTTGGTGCCTGCGTCGGCGAAGGTCGCCGCCATGGTGCCGAACACCGGCATGGTCTCGGCGTCGACGTCGAAGGCCTGGCGGTTGCGCTGGACCTGCTTCTTGACGTCCCGCAGCGCGTCGCGCGCGCCGCGACGGTCGAACTTGTTGATCGCGACCAGGTCGGCGTAGTCCAGCATGTCGATCTTCTCGAGCTGGCTCTGCGCGCCGAACTCCGGCGTCATCACGTAGAGGGACGCGTCGGCGTGCTCGACGATCTCGGTGTCCGACTGGCCGATGCCGCTCGACTCGAGCAGGACCAGGTCGAAGCCCGCGATCCGCAGCACGTCGAGGGCGTCGTGGACCGAGTCGGAGAGCGCCATGTTGGCGCGGCGGGTCGCCATCGAGCGCACGAACACGCGCTCGTCCGAGGCGGCGTTCATGCGGATGCGGTCGCCGAGCAGCGCGCCGCCGGTCTTGCGCCGGGTCGGGTCGACGCACAGGACGGCGATCCGCAGGTCCGCGAAGTCCAGCAGGAAGCGTCGCAGCAGCTCGTCGATCAAGGAGCTCTTGCCCGCGCCGCCCGTGCCGGTGATCCCGAGCACAGGCGGGGGCGTCGCCAGCTCGGCCGCGCGCTGCCGGAGCGCGTCGCGGTGCCGCTCGGGGAACGACTCGATCAGCGAGATCGCGCGCGCGACGCCCCCGAGGTCGCGGGCGTCGAGGCCGGGCAGCGGGTCGGACTCCGCGTGGGTCGCGAAGTCGCAGCGATCGAGCATGTCGTCGATCATCCCCTGCAGGCCGAGCGCGCGGCCGTCGTCCGGCGAGTAGATCCGTTCGATGCCGTGCTGCTGCAGTGCCTCGATCTCCTCGGGGAGGATGACGCCGCCGCCGCCGCCGAACAGGCGCACGTGCGGCGCGCCTCGCTCCGCGAGCATGTCGTGCATGTAGCGGAAGAACTCGTTGTGTCCGCCCTGGTAGGACGTCACCGCGATCCCCTGGGCGTCCTCCTGGATCGCCGCGTCGACGATCTCGCGCACCGACCGGTTGTGCCCGAGGTGGATCACCTCGGCGCCCGAGGCCTGCGCGATCCGCCGGAAGATGTGGATCGACGCGTCGTGGCCGTCGAACAGGCTGGTCGCGGTGACGAGGCGGATCTTGCGTTCGGTCACGTTCGGATCGGGGGCGGCGGCGGAGTCGTGGGGCTTCGGCGAGGCTGCGGAGGTCACGTGGGCTCGTTCGGGTCGGAGTCGGTCGGCGCTTCGGACGCAGATGATAGCCAGGACGAAGGGCGGGCGCGGTACCGGGACGCGCGAATGCGTCCGAGCAAGCGTCCCGACGTGTGCGTTGCAGCCCGCGCGCTTGGGTGTCGGCCTAGATCACCTGCTCGATGACTTCGCGCACCCTGCGACCCCAGGCGTCCCAGTTGAGCGAGTGTTCGTATCGAGACCTCGCGGCGCGGGCGTAGGCTGCGTAGCGCGCTGGCTCGGCCGCGACGTGCTCTACGGCGTCCGCCCACGTGGACACCGGGGCGTCGACGGCGACCACGCGTCCGCTCAGGCGATCGAGCACAGCGGTCGGCAGTCCGCCGGCGTCCGAGACGACGGCGGGACGGCCGAAGGCCGCGCTCTCGATCGGGGCGATGCCGTACATCTCCGCCGCGCTGGGCAGGAACGCCACGTGGCAGTCGCTGAGCAGCCGGCGGTGCTGTTGCACGTCCGCTGCGTCCGCATGAGATAGGTAGCCCTCCCAGCAGACCTCCGGCCTCGCGCACTCGGCGCGCCGTGGGCCGACATAGTGCAGGACTGCGCCCCATCCCCGCTGCCGCAGCTCGCGGACGACCTGCACGGCCAAGTTCAGACGCTTTCGCTCGGGGTCTCGAGCCGTGAGCAGCAGCCGAAGGTCTTCGCGCGTCGGCGGCGTGGATGCCATAGATGAGACAGAGACAGGACTGAGGTTCGCGCCCATCGGGACGACCGCGACGCGCTGAGCGGCCGCACCGTGGTCCCGGATCGCGCTCTGACGAACGTGCTCGGTGGCGACGACGGTGCGATCCGCGCGCGCGATGGCCCGCGTCTCGAGGTCGAGCTCGGCAGACTTCCACCCCTCCCCGCGTCGACCGAACGCGTGGTAGGAGCCGTGGAGGAGGCTGGCGGTGCTGTCCGTGGCGTAGACCACTGGGTGCGGTCCCTCGTAGAACGCCAGCGCAGCGCTCATCAGCGGCGCGAACACGGCGTCGAGCTCCAGCCCCTTCGTCGCCTGCTCGGCTCGCCGCGCAGCGTCGTGGGCGAAGCTCTCCAGCCGCTTGCAGGCACGCATGGGCAGCACGTCTTCCCAGAAGGCGCGCAAACCCGTCTGGAGCTGGATCAGATACGGCCAACGCCCGCGCACGGCGCTCGGCAGCCGCCGTCGATCTCCGATCACGACAGGCTCCACGCGGCAACCCGCGCGCCCGAGCGCTTTGCGCATGTTCCACGGCATGCCGCTGATGCTCGATGGGCCTTGCTCGTCGGCCCAGAGCAGGACGCCCACTCGCGGGCCGCAAGCGGTCTTGGCCGGTTCGGCGGCGGTGCTGGTTTCCAGGCTATCCACGGACGCAGTTGCGGAGGGAGATGGCGCGTGCTCGTAGCGAATGCTCGACAAGGGATGCGACGCCGTCCTTACCGGCAAAGCTCCGACGCAACGGCATACTAAAGCCCAGTATGCGGGACGTCATTGCCGTGAGCGCGCTCCGTCGGCAGGCTTCGCTCGGATGGGCGCGTCGCTTTCGGTCCTTAGGATTGCTGTCCGGATGGCGCCGACGCGACGAGTTTCTGCACGGCCTGCGCCAAGCGCTCGCGGAACCGTCGGTCGTTGCTCTCGAACCACGCCTGCGCTCGCTGCCCCATCTCGGCGAGGGTGGCGGCCGGAGTCGTCACGACGCGTTGGATCGTTCGCTCCAACGACCCGATGTCGATCTGGTAGCGCGTGCCGTAGAAGTGCGGGCTCTTCGCAGCCGTCGCCGCGAGGAAGCCTCGGTCGCTCGTGACGAGCTCGTTCATCGGCGGCGCGTCGGTTGTCAGGACGACGTTGCCCATGCTCATCGGCTCCGCGATGTAGTGACCGTAGCCCTCCATCTCGGAGGGGCAGAGGTGGACGCCGTGTGCGTGCTGGAGACCGCGGAAGGCGCGCTCCGGCACGTAGCTGGAGATCACCTCGAGGTTGTCTCGCACAGGGCGCTGCTTGCCGCTCGTGTCGGTGACGGTCAATCGCGGCCACCCGGGATGGCGCTGCCACAGGTCGATCAGCGCGTCGGTGCCCTTGATGCCCAGGCTGCCGCCCGCGTGGAAGAACTTCGCGAACGACTTCTCCTCGATCGGCGGCGCGGGCGGCGGCGTCGAGAAGCCCGTGTAGACCGCGGGCAGGCCCAGGTGGTTGAAGATCTCGAGCGCTTCGTGCGTCTTGCAGAAGATCGCGTCGAACGCACTCAGGTGCTCGGCGGTGTCCGGGCGCAGGAACTCGGGATTGGGGAGCAGCACGTTCTTGCGCGCCAGCGGGAACAAGGGCGCGGCTGCGATCTCCGAGAAGATGTTGACGTCGTAGAGCGGGCCGCGGCGAAGCGTCGACGCGAGCTTGCGCCGTAGCCGCGCGAGCGGCGGCAGTCCCCGCAGCTCGCTCTCGGTCACGCGGAAGCCGGCGCCGCGGAGCGTGTCCGCGAGCAGGTCCGCGTCCTGCGCGAGCCCGTAGGCGCTGCGGTGGCAGACGATGTTGACGTGGACCAGGTCGCTTCCTCGCGTCGGAGATCTGAGCGCGGTGGCTAGGCGCGCAGCTTGAGCTTTCGCAGGCGCTGGCCGAGCCAACGAAGCGGCGTCGTCATGCGCCAAGAGTCGCTCCTATACAGGTGGTCGAGCTGCGCGTTCAGGTCTCGTCGGCTGAGCCGGTCCATGCGCGCCCACTCGGCCAGCAGTTTCTCCCGCTCGTCTGCGGCAGGTGCGCCGGCTGCTTCCCCAGCGGAAGCCGCAGCGCCGGTAGGCTCGCGGCGTGACCGGTCGAGCTCACCTAGCACGCGCCCGAGATCGAAGAACAAGAGCGGCTGGAGTTCGGAGGTCGTTACGAGCACGCGCTGGTCGCGATCACAGTCGACGCCCTTGGTCCCGCTGTCCTTGCCTCGTCCGAATTTCCCTCGTTCGAACGTCTCGTCGGTCATCACGCGCAGCCTGTGGAGCGGCTGCTGTGCGCCGCTCCAGCCGTGCTCGCCCTGGCCGTAGACCCACACGTACGGGGAGCCAGCGTCGGCCAAGAACAGGTAGCGGCCGTCCGGCGTGAACCGCGCGGCGTGTGGGAAGACGGCGCCGCGCGCCTGGCCGTCGGGAGCCGCCGTGCAGTCCAAGCGGTCGCGGTTCTCGTAGAGGTAGAGCGCATGGTTGTTGTGGTTGCTCACAGCGAGCCAGCGGCCGGTCGGATCGACCGTGACGCCGTCAGGGACCTCCAGGTCGCGGCGTAGGAGCACAGCGCTCGCCACGACCCTGTATTCACCCGCGCAGTCGACTACGTGGCGAGTGACGGTGTTCGCGTAGTTGTTGCAGACCAGCAGCTCATACAGGTCCAGGCCGAGCGGCCGGAGGTGCACGGAGCCCGGCGTCGCGACGGCGTGTTCGGGACCGGCGGGCAGCGTGCGCAAGACGTCCAGCGTCACCTCCTCGTCCGCTCCCGGCGCCGCAGCGAGCGAGTAGAGCACGACGTCGCCGCCGCGGTTGGCGACGGCCAAGGTCTGATCGTCAAGGAAGGAGACACCGTGAGGGAGCTGCAGGCTCGGCGCGACGAGCGCGCGGCACGCTGGAAGGTGGACGTGCAGTGAGCCGGAGACTCCGCGGAGCTCCACGTCGAGCAGCAAGATCCTGTTGCGCTGGAAGCCGGCGATGGCGAGGCGTCGCTGGTCCGGCGAGAACTTGATGTCTTCGGTTTGCCCGAGTCCGGCGAGTGCGTCTCGGACGTCGTCGGTGGCGGTGAACGGGACGGGATCCAGCATCGAGTGATTTCCCAAGTAGGCCGTTCCCAAGGGATCTGTCAACCGCTGGTGGCTGCGTGGTGCGTTCCTCCGCAATCCAGGCGACGCCGGCGCTTCTGCGTAGCTTCGTTGTGCGCGCGAAGTGAACACCGAGTCGGCTCCGCCGAAGCTTGGTTCGCTTGGCGATGTCAAAGGGTGGGGTTCGGGTGCCTGGCTCCGCGGCTTGAACGATCCACACCCATCACCGAGCATTGCGTCGTGGCGTTCGCTCCAAGAGCAAGTCTCCGTGGCTGCGGTCGTCGCGACGTGTGCGCCGCCGCCGACTTCGTGTCGATGGATTCATGATCGGACGCCTGCGTAGGTTGCCGGCTCGGCTGCGGCTCCGCACGCTGGGGCGTTGGCGGTCATCGCGGCGGCCGGGCAGCGCGCTCATGCTGCACCAGCACCGCTGCGGGTCGAGCGTGCTGGGCACGATGCTCGGCACACACCCGGAGGTGACCTGGCGATCCGAAGTCCTCACGTTTGATCGAATGCGCTGGGAGTCGATCGGCGGGACCGTGGCCGATTGGCCCTGTCGTCCGTGGCGCCTGATCGATCACAAGCGGTGGGAGATGCCTCAAGGGTGGTTCGGATGTGAGATCACGCACCGCAACGTGTCAGACCTCGGGCTGAGCATGCAGGAGGTGATCGACACCGCGGCGGCGAAGGGGTTCAGCCGCTTCATCGTGCTCGAACGCCGCAATCATCTGCGGCGATACGTCTCTTCACGAATCGGCGCCGCGAGGGGCAAGTTGCACCACAATCTCGGCGAAGCGATCGAGCCGATCAGGGCCGAGATCGACACGCTCCAAACCGGCCTCAGCTGTCAGCGCAATCCGCTGCTCGAGCGTCTTCAGAGAGACCACGACTCCATGCAGGAGATGCTGGCCCTGACCAGGCCCTACGGCGGCCTGCACCTCGTCTACGAAGACCACGTCGAGCAGGACCCGACTGTGGCATACCGGATGACTTGCGAGCATCTGGGGCTGGCACCCGAGCGGGTCGAGCCCGCGCTGCAGCGCGGCAATCCGCAGCCGATCCGTGAACTGATCAAGGACTGCGGCCCGGTCGAACGGGCGCTGCGCGGCACGAGGTTCGAATGGATGCTGGACGCCTGAACTGACAGCGGGCCTCCTGGGAGGTGTTCGGCAGGCGACCGGCCGGCTGAGCTGCGGCTGCGGAGCTTGGCGTGCTGGGCAGCGCGGGAGGCCGCCCCCGTCGAGGGCTCAGGCTTGTCGGCGGCGCAGGCGTCGTCTCTCGGTCAAAGCGACGCGCGCCGGCCGCGAATCACTCCGCGGCGGCTTCTTCTGCCGAGAGCGGCGAGAAGTGCTGGGCGACGATCTTCCAGTCGGCGCTCATCCGGCACAGGGTGAAGGTGCAGCGGCCGTTCTGTTCGTGGCCGCGGCCCTCGGGGTCGACCTGCGTGAGCTTCCACGTCGCTACGGCCGTGCCGAACTGGTCCTCGAAGACCTGGCAGTCCAGGTCCTTGAGCTCCATTCGCACGGAGTCGAGGTAGCGGAACTCCTGGTCGAGCACCTCCTCGAAGGCGCCCCAGCCGCGGTCGCGGCGCCCCGACGCGTCGAGGTTGTGGAAGCGCTTGTCGGTCCAGAAGTGCGACCGGAAGGTCTTGAGGTCACGGCTGTTGAACGCCTGCCGCATGCTGCGGAAGAAGTCGTCCATTTCCTTCAGGCTTTCTACGCTCATGTTCCGTCTGCAGGTGGTTGGCCTCGCGGCAGATCCGTCCTCGCGGAGTCCGGACCTCATCTGTCCGGTCGGTCCTCCTCGAAGCCTGGAGCCTGCCGCCTCGGCCACGCGCGCGGCGGCCCGAGGGGTCCGGGGCTACCGCTCGATGTGTCCAAACAGGGCTTCCTTGCCCTTCTCGTAAACGACCTTGCCGTTGACGACGGCCGTGGTCACGAAGGTCGCATAGTGCAGCGGATCGCCGTCGAGAATCAAGATATCGGCGTCCTTGCCGGGCTCGAGCGAGCCGACGCGATCGCCGACCCCGATGGCTTCCGCCGCGTCCAAGGTCAGCGTCCGCAGCGCCTTGCGGTTGTCGAGTCCGCCGCGCACGGCGTAGGCCGCGTCGACGTGGGGGGTGTTGAGGTCTTGGCCCAGGATGCCGTTCGTGCCGACACCGCTGCCACCGAACCGGCCGCTCGGGCAGGTAACGGCCACGGGGACGCCGGCCTCGGCGAGGATCCTCGCCTGTGCGAGGTTGCTGCCGGTGTGCTTGGGGTCCTTGGGGTCCGGCGCGACGCGCGTGCGCGGGCTCCAGATGACGCTCGAGCCGGTGTTGGCGATCTCGTCTGGGATCAGCCACGCGCTCATCGGCTTTTGGATGACCACGCCCGTGTCGAACATGCGCGCGATCTCGAGGGCTTCGCGGATCGAGTCGACGTCCGAGTTGCTGCTGGTGCCGCCGCCCATCATGCGGGCGAACAT